>JAZRQR010000100.1:0-22171 GCA_045650025.1 Eubacteriales bacterium | reverse complement strand
GGTTGGCATGTATCACATTTTAGTTGTGGACGACGAGTCCAGAATCCGCGCCATTATCCGCAAGTATGCCGAGTTTGAGGGGCATACCGTCACCGAGGCGACCGGCGGCATGGAGGCGGTGGACAAATGCCGCGAGAACACCTATGACATGATCATTATGGACATTATGATGCCCGAGCTGGACGGCTTTTCGGCATGCCGCGAGATCCGCAAGGTCACGGGCACGCCGATCATCATGCTCTCGGCAAGAGGCGAGGAATACGACAAGATCAACGGCTTTGAGCTGGGCGTGGACGATTACGTGGTCAAGCCCTTTTCTCCCAAGGAGCTGATGCTGCGCATTGAAGCGGTGCTCAAGCGCGTTGGCAGAAATGCCGAGGCTGCGCAAAGACCGCAGAATCAGATCGTGGAGCTGGACGGCGGCGGACTGCGCGCCGACCTGACCGCACGCATCGTGTACATTGACGGCGTGCGCGTGGATATGTCGCCCAAGGAATACGACCTGTTCTTTTACATGCTGGAAAATCGCAACATTGCGCTCTCGCGTGAAAAGCTGATCAGCGAGGTATGGGGCTACGATTTCTTTGGAGACGCCAGAACTTTGGATACGCATATCAAGCTGCTGCGTAAGAGCCTGGGCAAATACAGCGCGTATATCGTAACGCTGCGCGGCATGGGCTACCGCTTTGAGGAAACTCCATGAGCAAGGATAAGAAAAACCTCCGCGCCTATCCGGGCGTGGGCGTGACCAGTAAGCTGCTTTTGTACTTTTTGGTCTTTCTGATGCTGATGCTGCTGGTGGTCTGGGTGTTCCAGGTCATGCTGCTTAACGTGTTTTACCGCAATATCAAAATGAACGAGATGGAGCGCATCTCCGATATGATCGAGCAATCGATCCGGGCAGGGGAGTACACCGCAAGCGACCGCGTGCTGGATCGCTCCGCCGAATATCAGGTGTGCGTGCGCGTGTTCCGCGTGGATGCACAGGGAAACGCCACCGAGCTTTGGGACGTCAAATCTGCCGAGTCCTGCGTGCTGCACCGCTTGCCTGCTAAAATACTGAGCGAGCTGTATAAAAAGGCACTTTCGGGTGAAGGGCACTACCAAACGGTCATGCCTATGGCAATCGAGCCTGCAGAATTCGGCAAGGATTTTTCACGCGCCATACCCGATGACGGCGGCAGACGCATTTTCACCGAGCGATTGAGCATGATCAGCGTGGACGTGTGCTACGCCGGCGAGGCGCAAACGCCTTACGTCATTATGCTCAACTCCGCGCTCAGCCCCTTGAGTGCCACGGTTGCCACGCTGCGCATGCAGTTTGTCTGGATCGCAATGATCCTGGTTGCACTGGCACTTGTGATGGCGATCGTGTTCGCGCGCAGTATCGTCTCGCCCATCGTGCGTATGAACCATTCCGCAAAGCTGCTTGCAAAGGGCAATTACGACGTGCAGTTTGAGGGAGAAGGGTACCGCGAGACGCGCGAGCTGGCAGAGACCCTGAACTATGCCTCCCGTGAGCTTTCCAAAAACGACCGCCTGCAAAAGGAGCTGATTGCCAACGTGTCGCACGATCTGCGCACTCCCTTGACCATGATCAAGGGCTATGGCGAGCTTATGCGTGACATTCCCGGGGAAAATACGCCCGAGAATATGCAGACCATCATTGATGAGACCGAGCGCCTTTCCGAGCTGGTCAACGCGCTTTTGGATATTTCGCGCTTGCAGGCAGATGCCACCGAGCTGCAAAAGGAGCCGTTTGACCTGACCGAGCAGGTGCAACGCTCGGTAGAGCGCTACGATAAGCTGCGTGCGCAGGACAGCTATACCGTGCAGTTTGAGCACGACGGAAACGTTTGCGTCAACGCAGACAAGACCATGATTTTGCAGGTGCTTTATAACCTGATCAATAACGGCATCAACTACGCGGGTGAGGATAAGATCGTTACCGTGCGTCAGGAGCGCCGCGCGGACAGAGTGCGCGTTTCGGTCATTGACCACGGCGCGGGCATTGCCGAGGATCAGATCCCGCTGATCTGGGATCGCTATTATAAGGTCGACCGCGTGCATAAGCGTGCCGTGGTTGGCACGGGACTTGGACTTTCGATCGTCAAAACCGTACTGGAGCGCCACGGCGCTGCTTACGGCGTGGAAAGTCAGATCGGACAGGGCTCGACCTTCTGGTTTGAGCTGGAGGTCGATCGGGATGAGTAAAACAAAAACGACCGTCTGCGGACGGTCGTTTTTTTGCGCAAAAAAAAGGGATCGTCTTGCGACGACCCCTTTGCAGTGCGATTACTCAGCAGCCTCAGTGGTTACCTCAGGCTTGGTGGTGGAAACGTACTTTTCGTTGGAAGAGATGTAGCCGTATACGGGGTTACCCTCTGCATCATCGGAAAGCTGAATCTTGTACCAGCCGTTACCCTTTTCCAGAGCAACGATCTCGTCACCCTGCTGCAGGGTGCACATCAGGTTGTCCTGTGCTTGGAAGTCATAGTAGGATCTGACGTTGAGTGCGTAAGCGATGACGTACAGGGTCAGGGGCTCTTCCAGCTCAGCAGCGGTCATGTCCTTTACGTAAGCAACGGTCTTGTGTACGTATGCGGTAACGATCTCGGTGGTGGGAGCTGCCTCGGTTGCAGCCTCGGTGGTCTGCTCCTCTGCTGCGGTGGTCTCCTCGGAAGCGGGAGCTGCTTCAGCCTCGGTGGTCTGCTCAACGACTACTTCGTACTCGATTCTGTACCAGTTTGCGCTGTAGCCGGTGCTCTTGAATTCGGTGCCCTTGGAAGTGTAATCGATCAGGGTGTCCTCAGCGGTGCTTGCTGCGGAACGAACCTTTGCCACGTCTGCGGTGATGAAGATGATCTGCTCAAGGTCGGTGAATACTTCTTCCACTACGGGAACGTCGTTGTTATTGTTATTGTTGTTTCCGCCGTTGTCAGAGGGATCGCCGGTAACGGTGCCGTTGTTGCCGCTGGGATCCAGAATAATGGTGCCGCCGGTCTGCTCTTCGTTGCCTTTATTGTCGTTACAAGCAACCAGAGAAAGGGCGAGCATGAGCGCGAGTGCGATGATGATAATCTTTTTCATCGTGATTTTGTCCTCCGTAATTTGTTCTTTTTTCACGGGACAGTGCCCGATTTTCATTCTTGATGCTATTATAGCACAGGGGAGGGATTTTGTCAAGAAAAAAAAGGGGCTTTGGTCAATTTTTTTACCCGAAAAATCGCCGAAAATCGCAAAATACTGTGCTTTGCGGCGCAATCCCATACAAGATGCAGTATAGAGGGAATTGGGGGCAAAAAGTGGGGGCGTATCCCTTTTTTTACACGGTGGCGCGAGCCTGAACGGGGGATGACGGCACATGCTTTTGTGCAATATTTCCACTTGACACAGAACAAATGTTCTGCTATAATACCAATACAGAACATTTGTTCTATGTTGAAGGAGGGGCAGACGGTGGACAGGGTGATCTTGCACGTGGATATGAATAATTTTTTTGCCTCGGTGGAGTGTGCGGACCGTCCGGAGCTTTGGAGCAAGCCGGTGGCGGTGGCAGGGGATGTGCAGGCGCGGCACGGCATCATTTTAGCTAAAAATCAGGTTGCCAAGGGCTTTGGCGTGCAAACGGGGGAGAGTATTGCCCAGGCGCGGAGCAAGTGCCCGGGGCTTGTGCTACTGCCGCCGCATATGGATCGCTATCAGCAGATCTCGGATAAGGCGCGCGGCATTTATGCAAGGTACACCGACCGCGTGGAGAGCTTTGGCATTGACGAATGCTGGCTGGACGTGACGGGAAACGGCAGGCTTTGGGGGCAGGATTACGGATACGTGATCGCCGAGGAGATACGGCAAAGGGTCAAGGCGGAGCTTGGCGTAACCGTGTCGGTAGGCGTGTCGTTTAATAAGATCTTTGCCAAGATGGGCAGCGATTATAAAAAGCCGGACGCGGTCACGGTCATCACGCGCCAAAATTTCAGGGAGCTTTTGTGGGGCTTGCCGGTGGGGGATCTGATCTTTGTAGGGCGATCGAGCGTGCAAAGGCTTTGGTATATGCAGATCCGCACGGTGGGGGATCTGGCGCGTGCCGACCCTGCACAGCTGGAGAGGGCGATGGGTAAGAACGGATTGCAGATCTGGCAGTTTGCCAATGGCATGGACGGCTCGCCCGTGCTGCAGGACGGAGAGGGCTACCCGATCAAGAGCATCGGGAACAGCACCACCACGCCTGTGGATATGGTGACAAGGCGTGACGCCGAGATCGTGCTGGCACAGCTTTGCCAAAGCGTGGCTACGCGACTTCGCACGGTGGATATGCGCTGTACCACGGTCAAGCTGGCGTTGCGCAGTACGGATCTTTCGTGGAAGCAGCGGCAAAAGGGAACGCGCGCGACTTGCCTTGAGACCGATCTTTGGCGAGAGGCAATGGCGCTTTATGACACGTTTCATGACGGAAAGCCGCTGCGCAGCATTGGGGTGTGCGCGTGCAATCTGGTGGAGAACGGCGAGCGGCAGCTGTGCATGTTTGATTTGGAAGGGGATAGCTGCCGCAGAGCGGTGTTGGAGTCTTTGGGTGGCGTGCTGGATGGATTGCGTGACAGATACGGCGCACGCGCCGTGCGCAGAGGACTGCTCTTGGAGGGCGACGTGCTGATTCACGGCGTCCCACCGCAGGGCAGCCTGCCGCACCCGGTGGCGTGGCGGAAGTAGCGCAAGGCGCGTCGCCACCTTGGGCAACCTCTTTTGAAAGTTTTGGTCAAACTTTTTCAAAAGTTTGCGCAGGTCGAGGGCGCGAAGCCCTCGTCGCTCGTCGCAACGAGCGAAAATATTTTTCGCCGTTTTAATTTGCGCAGCAAATATGTTCTTCTTTGCGGCAATTTTGCCAAAAAGAACGGAGAGAATTTCCTCACATACCTCCCAACATATTCGCGTTTCACTATCTTTGTATAACCACGCCATAAAAAGCAACAAAAAACACCCCGAGGCGTGCGCCTCGGGGCTTGGTGTGTTGAAAAGGGTTTCTATTGATTGGGTTTTATTGGGCGATAGTCGTCCGGCCGCGGTGACCATACTGCATTCGGCCATAGCTCGTCCTCTCGGTACCAGTGCTCTTTGCCGACCACACAGGACACATCTTCTCCGTCCCGCAGGTAGAAAACGCATTCGCCATCGTGCTCATAACTCATAAAAAAGCAACTCCCGTCGGATCTGTAAAAATGCTTAAATGCCGGTGCATCATAATTCCATCCGTCCCAAACGCTGTGCGTGTTCTCGATCAAAATCTGATACAGCTCGGGGCAAATGCGGTAGAAATGCAGGTGGATCATAATATCGCCTTTATCCTTCGGCTCGGGGCGGCGCGGAGGCGCGTATTCAAAGCAGGCGGGATCAACCGTTATTTCATAAGGCTTGAGCTTTTCGGTCCATTGAACGTGCGGTGAAAACCAAATGCTGAAATATTCAGAATACCGAAAACAAGTTAGAATCAGTTCCTCATAATCTACACCCTCAATGTCGTAGTCTTCATTTTCGGTTAATAAATCTGTATCAAAGAAAACGTAATTCATTTTGCCTCCTATATTTATTACGGTTGGGGCAAACCCCGCCAAGACGCGATCCCCGAACGCCTTTCCGTCTTGCTTTTTTCATTGTAGCATAAATGGAAAAAGCTGTCAAGTGTTGCGCTTGCGCAGGTTTTTGCCCCCCTCACCTATATAGATGCATTTTTTATCCGAAAAGTGCAGTCCTTTTTGAAAAAAGTCCAAAAATATTTCCGAAAAGTGCGTTTTGGAGCAGGAATTCGGTGCAAAAACATTGACATTTTGCAAAATATGAGTATAATTATTATGGGAGTGTATGGATAACCGTACACACACTTTTAAGACATGAAAAACGGAGGCTTGACCCATGGAAAAGTATTACCGCATGAATATCGCAGGCTGCGAGAGAGATCTGCCGCTGTGCCCCTTAAACGACAAGCTGATGATCGGTGCGTTCGTCATTTTCGGTGACCCCGAGCTGACCACCGCCGCTGCACAGGCACTGCTTGACAAGGTGCCCGAGTACGACTATCTGATCACCGCAGAGGCAAAGGGCATTCCGCTGGTGCACGAGATGGCAAGACTTGCAGGCAATCAGAAGTATATGCTGGCGCGCAAGGGCGCAAAGCTGTATATGAGAGACCTTTTGCAGGTTTCGGTACGCTCGATTACCACCAACCGCGAGCAGACCCTGTACCTGGACGGCTACGACGCTGCTCTGATGAAGGGCAAGAAGATTTTGATCGTGGATGACGTGATCTCCACGGGGGAATCGCTCAAGGCACTGGAGGCGTTGGTTGAGCAGGCAGGCGGTATCATTTGCGGCAGAGCAGCCATCCTTGCCGAGGGTGACGCGATCGACCGCGAGGATATTGTCTATCTGGAGCCCCTGCCGCTGTTTGACAGCGAGGGCAAGCCCCTGTAAAATACAGTGTAAGTTATAGTCACAACGACAAGGAGAATAAAAAACATGGCTGAATTTTTGAGTGCAAACGATAAAAGAACGCATTACTGCGGCACGCTGACCGAGGGTGACATTGGCTCCAAGGTATGCGTGATGGGCTGGGTACAAAGACAGAGAGACCTTGGCGCGCTGATCTTCATCGACCTGCGTGACAGAACGGGTATCGTACAGCTGTCCTTTGACGATTCCACCGACCGCGAGATTTTTGAAAAGGCATTTCGTTGCCGCAGCGAGTTCGTGCTGGCGGTACACGGCACCGTGCGCCCCAGAGCAGAGGGCGCTATCAACCCCAACCTGCCCACCGGTAAGGTAGAGATCTTTGTTGAGAGCATGAAGGTGCTTTCCGCTGCGCAGACCCCTCCCTTTGAGATCGGCACCGGCAAGAAGGTCAACGACGAGATCGCGCTGCGCTACCGTTACCTGGACCTGCGCCGTCCCGAGCTGCAGAGAAACATCCGCATGCGTCACGAGATCGCACGCGTTGCAAGAGAGTATTACTACGAAAACGGATTCCTCGAGATCGAGACTCCCATGATGATCAAGCCCACCCCCGAGGGTGCGCGTGACTACGTAGTTCCGTCCAGAATCCACCCCGGCTCGATGTATGCGTTGCCCCAGTCTCCCCAGCTGTACAAGCAGCTGCTGATGCTGTCCGGCTACGACCGTTACATTCAGCTGGCTCGTTGCTTCCGCGACGAGGACCTGCGAGCAGACCGTCAGCCTGAGTTTACGCAGATCGACCTTGAGATGTCCTTTGCTACGATGGAGGACATTATGCAGGTCAACGAGGGCTTTATTCAGAGAGTGTTCAAGGAAGTGCTTGGCGTGGATATTCCCACTCCCATGCAGCGCATGACCTTTACCGAGGCAATGAACCTGTACGGTAGCGATAAGCCCGATACCAGATACGAAATGACCATTCAGGATATGTCCGCAGTGGTGGCAAACACCACCTTCCCCGTGTTTGCCGGTGCACTTGCAGACGGCGGCAGCGTTCGCGCTATCGTGGCAAAGAACGGCGCGGCTACCCTGACCAGAAAAGAGATTGACAAGCTGACCGAGCACGCAAAGGGCATTGGCGCCAAGGGCGTTGCGTTCATCCGCTGGGCGGATGCCGCTCCCAACTGCTCGTTTGCAAAGTTCCTTTCTCCCGAGGAGCTGGATGCGCTGATCTTGGCACTTGGCATGCAGCAGGGTGACGTGGCTCTGTTTGTTGCCGATAAGGATAAGGTCGTGCTTCCCGTGCTGGGCGCTTTGCGTCAGCTGGTTGCAAAGAAGCTGGACATTATCCCCAAGGGTCAGTTCAACTTCCTGTGGATCACCGAGTTCCCGTTCTTCGAGTGGAACGAGGAGACCGGTACTTGGGATGCAATGCACCACCCCTTCACTATGCCGCTGGAAGAGTGCCTGCCTTACCTGGAGTCCGATCCCGGCAAGGTACGCGCAAAGTGCTACGACATGGTACTCAACGGCACCGAGCTGCTCTCCGGCTCGATCCGTATTACCGACTGGCAGCTGCAGGAGCAGATGTTCCGCGCGCTGGGTCTTACCAAGGAAGAGATCAATGCAAAGTTTGGCTTCCTTGTGGACGCGTATAAGTACGGTGCACCCCCTCACGGTGGTTCCGGTATGGGTCTGGACCGTCTTGCCATGGTCATGCTGGGCGCAGAAAGCCTGCGTGACGTCATTGCATTCCCCAAGGTACAGAACGCAAGCGAGCTGATGTCGGGTTGTCCCGCACCTGCAGATCCCAAGGCAATGGAGGAGCTGCACCTGGCATTTGTTCCCGAGCAGAAGGACGAATAATTGTTCCGAAAGGAGATATCGCATGGCTGCAAACACCATCAAGTTTGAAAAGGGAAATACCCTGGCTGTGGCGCACAGAGGCGTCAGCGGCTTGGAGACAGAGAACACCTGCGCGGCATTTTTGGCGGCGGGCAATCGCACCTACTGGGGCGTGGAGACCGACGTATACCGCACCGCGGACGGCAAGTTCATTCTCAATCACGACGGCAATCTCAAGAGAATCGCAGGCGAGGATCTGGCGGTCGAGCAGGTCAGCTTTGACGTGCTGCGCGCTGCCGTGCTGTACGATAAGGACGGCATCAAGCGCGGAGATCTGCATCTTGCAAGTGTGGACGAGTATGTGCGCATTTGCAAAAAGTACGGCAAGATCTGCGTGCTGGAGCTCAAGAGCAACTTTACCAATGAGGAGATCGCGCGCCTTTGCGAGCAGATCAAGGAGCTTGGTTATCTGGATGGCGTGACCTTTATTGCGTTCAACATTGAGAATTTGTACAAGGTGCGCGCGCTGTATCCCGAGCAGCCCTGCCAGTTCTTGACAGGTGACGTCAGCGATGCAACGCTTGCATGCCTTGCTGAACACAAGCTGGATCTGGACGTGCACTATCCTGCACTGACCAAGGAGCGTGTGGACGCGTTCCACGCAGCAGGCATCAAGATCAACTGCTGGACGGTGGACAACGTAGCCGATGCCGAACGCCTTGCCGAGTGGGGCGTGGATTATATTACCACCAATATTTTGGAATAAAGATTTTCATGCAAGGGCGACCGCAAGGTCGCCCTTTGTGTTTTAGTTTGTGCCTAAGAGCGGGCGATCACTGATCGCCCCTACAACTGATTGTGTTATGATTTTGCAATTCTAAAAGTCTAAACGGGTATGCCGTAGGGGCGAGAATTTCGGCTAAGCCGAAATGTCGAATCGCCTGCCAATTTGGATCCGCATTCGGGTATTTTGTAGGGGAGGATATTATCCTCCCGCACGAAATCGGTTTGAGATTGGATTGCCCGAACGCTGATCCGTTCCCATCGCGTGCGGGAGCATAGTATGCTCCCCTACAAACAAACCGTTCGGGAATCTTTGTGAGGACGGGCGACATTGTCCGTGTAGGGAAGGGCAACTTTTCCTTGACAACCGTCACATTTCTATGGTATAATAATTAGGATTATGATATATAAGGGGAAGAGCATGAAAACCTTACTTTGTATCGACGGAAACAGCATACTCAACCGCGCGTTTTACGGCATTCGCCCCTTGACTACCAAGGATGGCACGCCCACAAACGCTCTGTACGGTATGATCAATATTTTTACCAAGCACATAGAGGAATACAAGCCCGACTTTGCGGCGGTGGCGTTTGACCTCAAAGCGCCTACCTTCCGCCACAAAATGTATGACGAATACAAGGCGGGCAGACACGCCATGCCCGATGAGCTCGCCGCGCAAATGCCCATTGCCAAGCAAATCGTGCCCATGCTGGGCTTGCACGTGCTGCAGCTGGAGGGCTACGAGGCAGACGACATTCTCGGCACGCTTGCCGCTATGGCGCGCGCGTACTCGGAGGATTGCCGCGCCCTTGTGCTGACGGGTGACCGCGATTCGCTGCAGCTGATCGATGCCACCACCAACGTGCTTCTTGCTACCAATCAGGACACGCTGGTCATGGATCGCGATGCCTTCTTTGCCAAGTACGGCGTGGAGCCCACGCAGTTTGTGGACGTCAAGGCACTCATGGGTGACAGCTCCGACCACATTCCGGGTGTGCCCGGCATTGGCGAGAAGACCGCACTCAAGCTGATCTCGGAATACGGCTCGCTTGACGGCGTTTACGAGCAGTTGCCCACCGCAAAGCATACCCCCTCGGTACGCGCCAAGCTGGAAAACGGCAAGGATAGCGCGTATCTTTCGCAGGCGCTGGCGCGCATCTGCTGCTCTGTGCCCTTGGAGGTCACGCTGGACGATCTTGCTTACACGGGGCTTGACCGCGCAGCTGCCAAGGCAATGTTTACAAGACTCGAATTTACGGGATATATCAAGCGCTTCGGACTTGACAAGGAGGATGCACCCGAACCCGAAGAGGAGGCTGCCGCAACGGCTGACGTTGCCAAGGCAGAGCAGACCGCTCCTCAAGAGACGCTTGCGCTGACCGAGGCTACCGCATTGACCGACTTGACGGGCGAGCGCATCGGCATGGATCTGACTGACGGCGTGCTGACGTTGACCGACGGTGCGCACCTGCTCAAATACACGGGCGACCTTGCCTTGCTGCAGGATTTTCTTGCGGACAAGCAGGTCGTGGCGTACGATTGCAAGAGCCTGTACCGCGCATTGAGCGCGCAGGGCTGCAAATGGAAGGGCTGCGGCTTTGACGTTATGCTTGCCGCATGGGTGGACGATCCGGGACAGGGAAGCTACGCCATTGATCGCCTGTGCTTAGCTTACCTTGGTGAGATCTACGTGCCCGAGCAGCCAGTTGCGTTGTATGCATGGCGCTTGACCGCGCCTTTGACCGAAAAGCTCAAGCAGAGCGGTCAGTACGAGCTGCTTTTGCAGATCGAAATGCCGCTTGCCGCCGTGCTTGCGGACATGGAGGATATTGGATGCCTTGTCAACCGCGAGGGCATTGCGCGCTACGGTGCGCTGCTGGACGCGCACGTAGAGCAGCTGGAGGAGCGCATTCATTTCAGCGCCGGCATGCCCTTCAACATCAATTCCCCCAAGCAGCTGGGCGAGGTGCTGTTTGAGCGTCTGGGCTTGCCTGCGGGCAAGAAGACCAAGACCGGCTACTCCACCAATGCCGAGGTGCTGGAAAAGCTCAAGAAATACCACCCCATTGTAGAAGACATTTTGGAATACCGCCAGATGACCAAGCTCCGCTCCACCTACGTGGAGGGCTTGCTTGCCGTGGCGGATGAGCAAGGTCGCATTCACACTACCTTCAAGCAGACCGGCACTGCCACGGGCAGACTTTCCTCGGCAGAGCCCAATCTGCAAAACATTCCCATCAAAACCGAGCTTGGCAGAGAGCTGCGCCGCTATTTTATCCCCCAAAATGAGGATTACGTGCTGCTGGATGCCGACTACTCGCAGATCGAGCTGCGCCTTCTGGCGGTCATTTCGGATGACGCCGCCATGAAGCAGGCGTTTATTGACGGGCAGGATATTCACACCGCCACGGCTTGCCGCGTATTCGGCGTTGAACCCGAGCAGGTTACGGTCGAGCTGCGTAAGCGCGCCAAGGCAGTCAACTTTGGCATTGTGTACGGCATGGGTGAGTTCTCGCTTGCCGAGGATCTGCACATCTCGCGCGCAGCTGCCAAGGAGTATATCGAGGGGTATATGGCGGGTTATCCCGGTGTTTCTGCGTATCTCTCGGACGTGGTCAGAAAGGCGTACGACGACGGCTACGTGACCACCGTGTTCGGCAGACGCAGAGTCATTCCCGAGCTGGCGGCGCAAAACAAGAACCTTAAGCATTTTGGCGAGCGCGTGGCAATGAACAGCCCCATTCAGGGAACGGCTGCAGATATTATCAAGATCGCCATGATCCGCGTGGACCGTGCGCTCAAGGAAAGCGGGCTGGACGCACGCCTGATCTTGCAGGTGCACGACGAGCTGATCGTGGAATGCCACAAGGATTGCCGCGATACCGTGTTGCAGATGCTGCAGCATGAAATGGAACACGCTGCCGATTTTTCCGTGCCCCTGTCGGTAGATGCAAAGTGGGGCAAGGACTGGTACGAGGCACACTGACGCTTGAGGAAAATTAAGAAGAAATTGAAAGAATAGGAAGTAAAAAGATGATACCCTCTGCATTTTTGGAACAATACGGCATGTATGCGGCACTTGGCTTGTTTGCCGTGACTTACGTGCTGATGCTGATATTCGGCAAGATTCGCCCCTACATTGCGCTTGGCTCTGCAGTGCTCTTTATTGCCACCGGCATGCTGCCGCTTGGCGAGATCTGGGGCTCGATCGACCTCAACGTGCTGCTCATGATCGCGGGCACTATGGGCTTGGTTGCGCTGTTTATTGACAGCAAGATGCCCGAGCTGCTGGCAGATCTGATCATGGAGCGCTGTCCCAACGTCATGTGGGCGGCGGTGGCGCTGTCCTTGTTTGCCGGCGTGATCTCCGCGTTTGTGGACAACGTGGCAACCGTACTTATGATCGCACCCGTTGCGTTGGAGATCTGCAAAAAGCTCAAGGTCAATCCCGTACCCTTTATCATTGCGGTAGCGGTTTCGTCCAACCTGCAGGGCGCGGCTACGCTGGTGGGAGATACCACGGCAATTATGCTGGGCTCCTCCCTGAATATGAGCTTTATTGACTTCTTCTGGTACCAGGGCAAGCCCGGTATGTTCTTTGTCGTAGAGCTGGGAGCGGTGCTGTCTGCGCTGATTCTGATGTTCCTGTTCCGCAAGGAGAAGGGAAAGATCCCCAAGGCAGCAAGCAGAACCAAGGTGACCGATTACGTGCCCAGCGCGCTGCTGGTTGCATTGCTGGCGCTCCTGATCGGTGCATCCTTTATTCAGAATAAGCCCGACGTGACCAACGGCGGTATTTGCTGCATTCTGCTTGTGATCGGCCTGATCTACAACCTGATCAAAAACAAGAGCTTCAAGGCGGTAATCGAGCCCGTCAAGACCATTGACTACGAAACCATTCTGCTGCTTCTTGGCTTGTTCTTGATGATCGGCGGTATTTCCGCACAGGGCGTCATTGATTTCCTGGCGCAGCTGCTGGTCAAGGCAGGCGGCGGTGATTTGTTCCTGATGTACACGGTCATCGTATGGGCATCCGTTATCATTTCTGCATTTATCGATAACATTCCCTACGTTGCGACTATGATCCCCGTTATTGCAGGCATTGCGGCGGCTATGAACGTGGATCCCACCGTGCTGTACTTCGGCCTGCTTTCCGGTGCAACGCTTGGCGGTAACTGCACGCCCATCGGTGCGTCTGCCAACATTACGGGTATCGGCATTCTGCGCAAGGAGGGATATACGGTCAAGAACAGCGACTTCTTTAAGATCGGTATTCCGTTCACGCTGGCGGCAATCGTGCCCGCTTATATTGTCATCTGGCTGCTGTTTGGCATGTGATTTGATAAAGACAAAAAAGCCCCGTCGGGGCTTTTTTTGTTTTTATGGGGATATGTGACAAATTTCAGGATTGTGCAACAAGCACAAAATACTGCGGCAGGCTTTGTGAATAGCGGAGAAATTACACAAAATTCTTGCAAAGCTAATAGGGGAGTGCTATAATAAAATATAAGATCACGCATTTTTCATGGTCTTACAAAAAATCTAACGAAAGGGCTAAACCAAGATGAAAAAACTGTTACTTCTCGCGACCATCCTGATGGTATTCTCTTTGGTGTTCGTGGCTTGCCAAAACGAGACCGATCCTCCTGAAGAAACTACCGTCGAAACGCCCTCGGACACCCCCGCCCAGGAGACAGAAACTCCGGGTGAAGAGACCACGGTTCCCGAAACTCAAACCACCGCTCCCGGTGAAGAAACGACCGAGCCCGATACCGAGACAACTGCTCCCGATACCGAGACTACCACTCCCGAAGAGGAAACCACTCAGCCCGAAGAGCCTCCCGTAGATCCCGCTGCTCCTATCGGCGTGTATCCGGCAGACAAGATCTCGACCATTACCGGTGCGGATCCGAGCAACCTGACCAATGATTGCGTCACGCTGGAGGATGGTTATCTGCACGTCGTGCCGATCGGTTCCGACCCCTACTGGTATCCCTTTGCAAATGTAGACGGCGCTCGTTATGTGGCGATCCGCTACCGTACCGATGCAACCGGCGCGGATATTCAGATGTATATCGGCTCCAGCGGTACAGGCCCCACCAATGATGACTCGATGCTGCGTCAGCCCGTCATTGCAGATAAGGCATGGCATCTGGCAATCTTCGATACCCAGGAGATCATTGATAAGGGTCTGTATAACGGCACTAAGGTAGCGTACTTCCGCTTCGACGCGTTGGAAGCAGGCTACATGCTGGATGAAAACGGCGAGCCTTACAAGATCGAAGGTACTGAAACGTGGGCAAGATACCAGCTGCCCGAAGGCTGCTACATTGACGTTGCTTACATCGCATTCTTCAACGCTCCCGAGTATGCAGAAGCGTATGATTTTGAAAATTACAAGGCTCCCATGTGGGACGTTGACAAGGCAGTTCTGACTCACCAGTCCTTTGACCAGCTGTTCGTCGGCTCGGGCAATCCGACTAACGGTGACGAAAACCTCTTCACTCCCGGCCAGTCCGCCGGTTGGGATAAGGTTGCAACTCTTGAGGCAGCTGACATTCTGACCTATTGGGGTTGGGTAGGCGTTAAGGGTGAAGTTGGCCAGTTCGGTTATCAGATCGACGGCGGCACACCCATTTACAACGACGAATGGACCTGGGCAACTGAGCAGCCCGTTATCGACGCAGCAGTTAGCGGCGGCGCGGACACCGGCTCCAGAATGAAGATCCAGATCAACCTTGCAGGCCTGGAAGGCGAGCACACCGTTCGCACTCTGTATAAGACACCTGATGGCGTTGAGGTTTGCCTGGGCGAGTTCAAGGTAGTTCTTCCCGTAGTCAGCCACAACGGCAGCTTTGTATCGGATATTGATGCAATCTTTGCCCAGTCGCAGGACGATAAGGACCTCAAGGCAACTGACCTTGCCCAGCTGTTTGATCAGATTTACTACGGTGCAGGCGCGACTCAGTATGCAGTATTTAACAACGGTGCACCTTACTACGGTGTGACCAGCTTCACCTCCATGCACACCAAGCCCAACGGCTGGTATGCATACAACATCAATGTCGTATCCACCGGTGGAGCAGAGGGCTTTGCAGGCTTCTTTGTACGTGGCGTACAGGCAGCTTCTCTGGAAGGCCAGTTCTACGGTCAGGATGGCAATGACGGCAGCGGCTCCAGCCATGGCGGCGCAGGTATTTACTTCAACTACCTTAGCACCGGCAAGCTCCGTATCAACATCAAGACCTTTGTAGACGGAAAGTTTATTCCCAATATTTACTATGTAAACGTTGAAAGCTCCAACATTACCGTCGTAGATACCGATTCTGTCATCACCATTCTGGCAGGCGACAAGAAGATCGCTACCATCGAAGTGATCGGCACTAAGGTATATGACATTAAGGACCAGCACGGCGCGGCTGTAAGCCTTGCTGAAGATGCACTTGCCGAAAAGGCAATCCTGACGCTGGCTGACGGCACGGTGGTAGAGCTGGATAACGCTTGCGTAGCAGCAAAGGCTGCAGGCTCCGATCTGGGTGTTGCAACCAGAACCGGTACGATCAACTTCGATGCAATTTCGCTGAAGGCATACAACACTGTAGACGTTCCCGATGAATTCTATGCTCCCGCTCCCAAGGAAAACGTTGCTCTTAACAAGCCCGTTTCCTCCGATAACATCGAAAATGCTGAAAACTTGCCTTGGAAGGCAACCGATGGCAACGACACTACTCGTTACGGTGCACTGCCCAACGGTGAAGCTAACCTGATCGTTGATCTGCAGGGACTTTACAAGCTGACTGAGCTCAACATTCTGTTTGAGAACGCAAGCTGGAATTACACCATTTCCATTTCCACCGACGGTGAAAACTACACCGTGATCTACGAAGGTACTCCTCACGGTGCCAAGGCGGTTAACATCAAGGGCGAGGCAGAAGCCCGTTACCTCAAGTTTACCCGTCTGGATGACACCGGCACAGAGGGTGCACACTGGTTCTCCATCTACGAGGTTTACGCATACGGTGAACTGATCGGTGAAAGCGAAGCAACTACTCCCGCTGAAACCTTCAAGCCCGAGACATTTGCACAGCCCACCGCTGACGAGCTGGCAGCAGGCTACACCTACGACATTGGCGCAGGCCAATTCTTCCAGACCATTGCAGGTGCTTGCACGTATGCAGATCTCACCACTCTGGGTGCTACTTTCCAGGCTAAGCTGCAGGCAGCAGGCTTTGGCAACTATGCTTACTTTGCAACCGATCACATCAGCGTAGCTCCCGCAGCTACCGGTGAAAAGGTAACCTACACCTTCAAGATCTACGATATGCTTGGCAATATCGCAACCAATAACCGCGCATTCCTGCTGCTCAACATGACCGGCGGCGGTCAGAACAGCGCGGAGGTTGTTGCGACTGTAGAGGCAGATGCTGAGCATGAGGGCGTTTACTACGTAACCTTTACCGAAACTGCTCCCGCAGGTACCGATGAGCTCAAGTTCTACATGCTCGAACGCTGCATGTTCTACATTGATACCGTAACCGTTAAGGTTGGCGAAACTCAGACCGAGCCCGAAACCCCTGCTGATCCCGAAATCGTTGTGGTCAACAAGACCGATGCTGCAGCAGGCATGGTTGGCGAGTCCCTGGATAGCGTACTGGTTAACGATAGTCTCTACTTCCCGGACGGTCAGGCATACATAAAGCTGGCAGAAGTAAACAACACCGTTACCGTTACCGCAGGTGACGTAGTTGGCTTCAGAGGCTGGATCGGCTTTGATCAGCCCATCCTTGCACTGGGTTGCCAGGTGGAAGGCGGCGAATACTACTTCGACGAATTCAAGACCGACACTGAGGCGGGCGTGCTGGCAGCAGGTGGCCAGTATGCAACCAGATACACCATTTCCATTCCGACCGACGGTGCAGATCCCGGTGATTACGCAGTTACCTGGGTAGCGCTTCTTGAGGATTATACCATTGTCAAGATCCACACCGTGACTATTACGATTCAGTAATATTCCCGTTTACCACAGTATTTTTACCCATAATAAAACGACCTCTCCTTCGGGAGAGGTCGTTTGGTTTATTCCATTCCGCAGCACACGGGTTCAGGCGTGCCGCTGACCTTGCCGTAGGAGGCACATGCACCCAGCGAGGATTCGATGCGCAAAAGGCGATTGTATTTGGCGGTGCGCTCGCTTCTGCAGGGGGCACCCGTTTTGATAAAGGGCGCATTGGTTGCCACTGCAAGATCTGCAATGGTGGTGTCCTCGGTCTCACCCGAGCGGTGCGAGACGATATAGGAAAGCCCTGCGCCTGCGGCTGCGTGAATGACGTCCAGCGTGTCGGTCAACGTGCCGATCTGGTTGGGCTTGATCAGAATGGCATCCGCGCTCTTTTGCGCAATGCCGCGCAGCAATCGCTGCTTGTTGGTCACAAACAGATCGTCTCCCACCGTCATGCAATCGTTGCCCAACGCGTGTGTCAGAGTCGCCCATGCGGCAAAATCACGCTGATCCAGCCCGTCCTCCAGCGAGAGCAGGGGATATTTGGCAGCCAGCTCCGACCAGTACGAAATCAGATCGTGGTGGCTGCGGAAGGTGCTGCGCTTGGGCATGACGTAAGCCCCCTCGCTCTCGCGGTACCACTCGGAAGCCGCGGCATCCAGCGAGATCTTGACCGTATCGGTGTTGTAGCCGCATTTTTCAATGGCGTGGCAGATATATTCCAGCGCCTGCTCGTCCGAGGCAAGGTCGGGGGCGTAGCCGCCCTCGTCACCCACGCCTGAGCCTAGCCCCTCGTGCAGCAGGATCTCACCTAAACGATGGTAGATCTCACAGCCGATGCGCAAGCCCTCGGAAAATGACTCCGCGCCCACGGGCACGATCATAAACTCTTGAATTTCCACGTTGTTTTGCGCGTGCGCGCCACCGTTTAGTACGTTCATCATGGGTACGGGCAGGCGGTGCGCGTCAATGCCACCCAGCCAGCGGTATAGGGGAATGCGATACCAGCTGGCAGCTGCCCGTGCGCTTGCCAGCGAAACTGCCAGCGCGGCATTTGCGCCGAGCTTTGAAAAATTGTCGGTACCGTCCAGCTCGCGCAGCTGCTTGTCTACGTCGGATTGGTCGGATGCGTACGTGCCCGCCAGAGCAGGCGAGATGATCTTGCAAACGTTGCCAACCGCCTCGGCAACGCCCATGCCGCCGTAGCGGTGCATATCCTTGTCGCGCAGCTCGTGCGCCTCGTAAATGCCGGTGGAAGCGCCGCTTGGCACACTTGCCACGCCGATCGTGCCGTCCGCAAGGGCAACGGTTGCCTCCACGGTGGGATTGCCGCGCGAGTCGAGGATCTCCCGCGCGCCGCAGCGAATGATCTGAGGCTTGGTCATCATATAAAAGTTACCTCCGCATGAAAATGTTACTATGGTAGTATGGGCAATCCCGGGCGCGCTTATACCAAAAAAGGAGCTGCCACAGCGGGCAGCTCCTAAGAGAATGGTTTATTCGTAAAGCGGATATTTCTTGCAGATGTCTGCAACGATTGCACGCACCTCGTCTGCCTTGGTGTCGAATTCCTGAGCGGTCATGCGCAGGCACTTGGCAATCGTCACCATATCGTCCGCGCCCAGACCTCTGGTGGTGGCAGGGGGGGTACCCACGCGAATGCCCGAGGTGACAAAAGGCTTCTCGGGGTCGCCGGGGATGGCGTTCTTGTTGACCGTGATGTGTACCTCGTCCAGTCGATGCTCCATTTCCTTGCCGGTAATGTGCATAGGACGCAGGTCAACCAGCATCAGGTGGTTGTCCGTGCCGCCCGTAACAATGTCAAAGCCCTCGTCCAGCAGCGCGTTTGCCAGCACCTTGGCATTGGTGACAACGTTGTGCTGGTACTCCTTGAATGCAGGGGTGAGAGCTTCACCAAAGCAAACTGCCTTAGCGGCAATGACGTGCATCAGAGGACCGCCCTGAATGCCGGGGAAGATTGCCTTGTTGACAGCCTTTGCGATGTTCTCGTCGTTGCAAAGGATCATACCGCCGCGAGGACCGCGCAGCGTCTTGTGCGTGGTAGTGGTTACGATGTCCGCATAGGGAATGGGAGACATGTGCTCGCCTGCGGCTACGAGACCTGCAATGTGCGCCATATCCACCATGAAATACGCGCCAACGCTGTGCGCAATGTCAGCCATACGGGCAAAATCAATCGCGCGGGGGTATGCGGATGCGCCTGCGACCAGCATGCGGGGGCGTACGATCTTTGCCTGTGCCTCCAGCGCGTCGTAGTCGATAAAGCCGTTTGTGCCTACGCCGTAGGGCACGAAATTGTAGTACTTACCCGAAAGATTGACGGGGCTACCGTGGGTCAGGTGACCAGCCTCGGCAAGGCTCATGCCCATCACGGTATCACCGGGATTGAGAAGGGCAACGTATACTGCGGTGTTTGCCTGCGAGCCGCTGTGGGGCTGTACGTTGGCAAATTTTGCACCGAACAGCTGCTTTGCGCGCTCGCATGCCAAATCCTCCAGCACGTCAATGCACTGGCAGCCGCCGTAGTAGCGCTTGCCGCTGTATCCCTCGGCGTACTTGTTGGTGGCAATGCTACCTGCAGCCAGAAGAACGGGCAGGGAAACAAAGTTTTCGGAGGCGATCAGCTCAATACCGTCGCGCTCTCTTACGTATTCTGCCTCAATTGCTTTTGCTACGGCAGGATCGTATTTTGCAAGTAGTTCATTCATTTGTTGTATCATGTTTTGGCACCTCGGGATCAAATATTTTTTTATAACAACATTATACCACATATTTTGTATTTTGACTACCCTCATTTTTTACAAAAGAAACAATTTTTTTAAGAAATTTTGCATATATCATTGACAAAGGGTGTAAAATCGTGATATAATAATGTGTATTATGAAATATGCCTCATGCATTTTATGCAAATATGGGGAACGCAACACCCGAACAACGGAAGGGAGACATTATGCAGATAGCAATCATTGCAAGCGACATGAAAAAAGAATTGATGACTCAGTTTTGTATCGCATATTGCGGTGTGCTCAGTAAGCACCATCTTTGTGCCACCAGCATTACTGCAAAGTACATTTCCGAAGCAACCGGCTTGAATATTGAAAAGCTGCTTGCGGGTGAACAGGGCGGTGAACAGCAGATTACGTCGCGCGTTGCATATAATGAAATTGACCTGCTTTTGTATTTCAGAGATACCAGACCCGGCAGAGGCACGGGCGAGATTGAGAATGAGCTGATGCGTATGTGCGACCAGAACAACGTTCCGGTGGCAACCAACATCGCAACCGCTGAGGTGCTGATCATGGCACTGGATCGCGGCGACCTGGATTGGCGCGAGATCGTCAACCCCCGTTCCGCTATCAATAAAAAGACCTACTAAGATAGGCTCGCGTGTAAGACACGTCCTTTTTGCAATACCTTGTCCACAGAGAGTGCCCGTTTGGTGAGAGGGCGCGACGGGTGCATTCTGGGTACCACTTACATGTAAAATTGCATACCCAACGAGTAAAACCTTCGGGTGGAACCGTGCGGATCTTGTATTCTGCACCCCGATACGGCAATTGCCGTATCGGGGTTTATATTTTTTAAAATAATATTTGTACATATTCAAAGGAGAAAACCGACATGAAAATCAATTTCGGAGCAAAAATTTGCGATTACGATGCACCCATTACGGTGTACGACGCAGCAAGAGAAGCCGAGCTGATCGACCGCAGCATCATTGCCGCTAAGGTCAACGGCGAGGTGGTTGCGCTGACCAAGCTGATCGAGGCGGACGCCAACGTAGAGCTGCTCAGCTTTGCACAGGAGGACGGCAAGCACGTCTTCCGTCACACCGCGTCTCACATTCTGGCGCAGGCTGTCAAGAGACTGTACCCCGAGACCAAGCTGACCATCGGCCCGGCGGTTGACAACGGCTTCTACTATGACTTTGATTCCGAGGTCACCTTCTCTCCCGACATCTTGAAGAAGATCGAGGACGAAATGAAGAAGATCGTCAAGGAAAACCACAAGATCGAGAGAAGTGAGCTGCCCCGTGAGCAGGCAATTGCGTTGATGACCGAAAAGAACGAGCCTTACAAGGTGCAGCTGATCGAGGAGCTGCCCGAGGATGCTGTCATCAGCTTCTATACCCAGGGCGAGTTCACCGACCTTTGCGCAGGACCTCACCTGTTCTCCACCGGCGCTGTCAAGGCGCTCAAGCTGACCCAGTGCACGGGCGCTTATTGGAAGGGCGACCAGTCCAACAAGCAGCTGCAGCGCGTTTACGGCACGGCATTCCCCTCCAAGGATGAGCTGCGCGCTTACCTGGAAATGGTAGAGGAAGCAAAGAAGAGAGACCACAACAAGGTGGGCAGAGAGCTGGAGTACTTCACCACGGTTGATGTCATTGGTCAGGGTCTGCCGATCCTCTTGCCCAAGGGCGCACGTACCGTACAGCTGCTGCAGAGATGGGTTGAGGACGTGGAGCAGGCAAGAGGCTACATGCTGACCAAGACCCCCCTGATGGCAAAGAGAGACCTTTACAAGATCTCGGGTCACTGGGATCACTACCGTGACGGTATGTTCATTATGGGCGATCCCGACGACGAGAGCAAGGAATGCTTTGCAATGCGTCCGATGACCTGCCCCTTCCAGTATCAGGTATTCTTAAACAAGAAGCGCTCCTACCGCGACCTTCCCATGCGCCTTGGCGAGACCTCCACGCTGTTCAGAAACGAGGAGTCGGGCGAGATGCACGGCTTGATCCGTGTTCGCCAGTTCACCATTTCCGAGGGTCACCTCGTGCTGCGTCCCGATCAGTTGGCTGAGGAATTCGGCGGCTGTCTGGAGCTGGCAAAGTACTGCCTGGAGACCGTTGGTCTGTGGGAGGATTGCTCCTTCAGATTCTCGCAGTGGGATCCCAAGCGTACCGACAAGTACGAGGGCTCTGCTGAGCAGTGGGAAGAAGCACAGAGCATTATGGGCGAGCTGCTGGATCAGTACCTGGGCAAGGGCAATTACGAGATCGGTATCGACGAGGCTGCCTTCTACGGTCCCAAGCTGGACATCCAGTGCAAGAACGTATTCGGCAAGGAGGAT
>JAZRQR010000099.1:0-9626 GCA_045650025.1 Eubacteriales bacterium | reverse complement strand
TCTGTCGATTAACGGCTCGTCCGACTTGCCGGCAAGCGTCTTTTTGCACATTTCGACAGCATCTTCCACAAGATCGTTCGGAAGGATGGCGAGAATCCGTGCGCGAAGTCTGCGTGCGCCCATGTTGGCGTTGACCTCGTAAATGTCGCGCTGGGATGTCAGCGTGATCTGCTGCTTTCCCGCCTCGCGGATGTGCGGATTCGTGAAATTCTGCACCGACATGGCGTTGGTTTCCAGGTCCCATGCATACGCCTGCATCTCGGATTTGCCCTTGTCCTGCGACAGTTCCTTGATGCCGTAGTCGATGTTGCCCCAGCATCTTGCCAGCTCCTCCGCGAAGCGGATGGTCGGACCCGAAACGGACGAACCGCCGCGGCTGTACTGATAGAACGCCTTCGCCGCAAGTCCGGGACGCTGACAAGCCTGCATCACGCGGGCATATGCCGCCACCTCGTCACGAGGGAACCGCTTGGCAATCACGAGCTTGCCCTGTGCTTCGGCAATGGCACGCTGGGATTCCACCGCCACGGTGCCCTGGTTGATGGCATCGGTGGGAAGATTCTGCCCCTGCGGCATGTTCGGATAGGCGGGAAGGTTCTGCGCTTCCTGTGCCTGGATGATTTCGTTGCTCATGTTATTTCCTCCTTATTCGTACTGACTCGCCAGCCATGCAGGCAAGCCCATATTGTTGATGATTCCTAATGCGCCGTTATAGCCGTACCAGTTTCCCGTATCGGAGCATTCCTTGTACAGCCCCAGATACTCGCGGTACAGATCGTACCCGCGCTTGATAAGCAGCTCGTCGCACTGCACCACGTTGATCATATACGGCGGTTCCTTTTCCACGGCAACGAACACGAAATCGCACTCCTCGCCGGTTTCCGCCTTTACCCCTTCGCGGTACATCGCCGCCTGCATGTCGTATCCCATGTTGATCGCCTGCCGCCGGAAGTCCTCCGTCGCGGCGGACACGCAGGATTTGAGGTCAACGATGATGCGTTTGTCCTTGACGGTTTTGATGATATCCGGGCGAACCTTGCATTCAATGCCGGTCAGATCGTCCGTGTAGTAGATGCTCGTTTCGATCTCGCCGTCGGATGTGAGGTAGTGCGCCATCGGATGTGCGCGAACCGCTTCCGCCATCGCACGGACTTGCGTGTCCATCCACTCCATCAGCACGGTCTTGCCTTCTGCTTCGCGCTGGAACGCCGCCCATTCTTCGCGCCCGGCTTTCGTGCGCCGGTCAAGCGTCGGGCAAGTCGCGAACTCGGCAGCATAGCCGTCCGGTTCCAGCACCAGCTTGTGGAACGCAGACCCCATCGCCATTGCATCCGTCTGCGGCATCTCCGCACGGTGATCCTCGTGGTACCGGAACCACTGCGGCGATTTGCGCATCTCCCACAGCCTGGACTTGGACAGCGGCGCGGATGCGTGGTAGGCGGCATTGGGTTCACGCACAATCATCATTCTTCTCCCACTCGCCGGACTTGATCTTTTCCTCGATGATGCGGCAGGCGCGGTCTATGGTTTCAAGATATCCGGGAATGGTGCTGCATCCATCGACGCGGAGGGGATCAGAGGTTGCGATCAGACCGTTGGCATCGGTGGTATATGCCGATGCTTCGATGCTCATGAATCCGTTGACCATGCTGATCTCAAAGCGTGCGTTCTTGAGCATGGAAACCAGCTCAACGAGGTCGCAGATGTCACGGAAGGTTTTCGTAATCATAATTTATCGTCCTTTCTTTTGAATGCCGTTTCTACGGCGGTTTTGATTGCGTTAAGCCGCTTGGGACCGATGCCTCGCACGGCGGCGATAACGGCATAGAGTTCCTCGGAATCCATCTCCGATTCGCCTTTTTTGCCCTCATTGTAGCCCTGCATATACAATCGTTCGCAAAATTTCGACATTTCTGAGCGGTTGTAATGCTTCAGCTTCTTGTAGGTTGTGTGGTCGATTTCAAGCGTCGGGTTCGGTTTCACGCCGTCACCTCGCCAATCAACCGGAACCTCCGTCCGCGGGAGATCTCCACATCCGCCGGAACCGAGCGCAGTGCCGCCAGCTCGGTTTCCAGCACCTTGATGCGGTTTTTCGCCGCACGGAGCTCTTCGAAATACAGCCGCGCCAATTCCTCAGCCGCAAGCTCGTTCGCACGGTCTGCCATTGTTGCATCCATGTTACATCACCTCCAACGAAATATCGCGTTCCATCGCGTACCGGAAGTACGCCTGCCGCGTCACATAATATGCCATGATGGCATCACCGTTCGCCTTGTCGCCGCGTCCTTCGCATACATGCTCGATGTAGCGTGCCTGAGCTTCGTAATACTTCTTCCGCACGGTCGCCGCCTCCGGTGCCTCACGGCGGATTCGGGCAAGCTCACGCTCAATCATGGGTGCTGCGCGTTGTTCTGCGTTCATGTTGCAGCCTCCTTTGCGGTAACAGATCGGAACTCCCAATCGCCCGCCTGATAAATGATTTTTGCTTGACAATCTCTGAAAGTAGCGTTGTCAGAGAGAATAAGCTTGTCTTTGTTTGCCCATCCAAGCGCAGAAGCAGTGACAACAGCCGAGCCGCGGATGTATTCCACGTTCGCCGAGTCGCCGATGTATCCCACGTTCGCCGAGCCGCCGATGTATTCCACGTTCGCCGAGCCGCCGATGTATTCCACGTTCGCCGAGCCGCGGATGTATCTCACGTTCGCCGAGTCGCGGATGTATTTCACGTTCGCCGAGCCGCCGATGTATCCCACGTTCGCCGAGCCGCCGATGTATTCCACGTTCGCCGAGTCGCCGATGTATCTCACGTTCGCCGAGCCGCCGATGTATTCCACGTTCGCCGAGCCGCCGATTGTCACGTCCTTGCAATCTTTGATATAGTGATTGCTTCCTCCGGTGATTATCAGCCCATCAACACCCACATGGATGTGCGATTTTACCCATTCTTTTACCACCGCGGCCATGCGCTCCTTCTCGTAGCCTTCGACAAACCAATCCGGGCGAATGTCCTGATCTACGGTAAACACCCATTCATCAAGCGGAGTAAATACATCGCCATTCCGCGGGGAAAGCTCTGCGCGGACAAACAGTCTCTCCGCGTTATCTCGGGTATCCTCAATGCCCAGTTCGGCGAGCATATCGGAATGGCTGTCATAATCCGGGATGAACACCCGGTCTTTCATAATGATTGCTGATTTTAATTTGCACATGGTGTTGTCGCTCCTTTTTCTGTAGTTTTATCCGTTTCCTGCTCTGCTGCGTCGGGTTCGCCTTGAACCCTCGCACCTCCCACTGCATCATCTTAAAAAACGGGATCGGCTTGTATTCCGGCGCCGCACGGAGATTGATTTCGATTTTACCCTAAATGTGGGTTGAGTTCGCAAGATGCGATTTTACATACTGTTCTGCGTTCATGTTGCAGCCTCCTTTCCTCCGATCAGCGTAGCCAGCGAAACATTCATCGTGTTCGCGATGGTGATCAGTTCGCCCAGCGTGAAGCTGGCGGGGCAGTTGAGATGGTTGATCAGCGTGCCGTAGGTCATGCCATACGCCTTGGCGGCGGTGCGGCAGTCGATATTCCTATCCCGGCGCGAATCGTCGTAGTGATGGCGGATGCGCTTCGCGATGGCGTTCATCTGCCTGTCGCGCTCCGTCATGGTCAGTCTCGGCATCTGTCATTCCTCCTTCTTCGATTCGGTCTGCTTGGCGTATTTGTAGCCGATGAGCATACCGTCTATATACGCCCGGAACACCGCCAGAAGGGTGTCGTCGATGTCGCGGATGGGAACGATGTGCTTTTCCTTGTCCGCAAACTCGTTCATGGGATTGAGATTCATTTCCATCATGATATCACCTCCTTTACTCAAAATCTTTGTCCATCACTACGACGGCACGGATGATGCGGTCACCCTTGCGCACAGCTTTGGTCAGATGCGAGCCTCCGCGCCGGAGGATCCCGGATCTTTCCAGCAGCTTCAGCGCGTCGCGATTGGTGTAGCCAAGCTCGCCGAATTCGCGATAGGCGATATCGCGGTCAATTCCCACCTCGCGGCGATCCTGGCTGTGCCAGACGGCGGCGGTTTCGGAAAGCTCCTTCACCTTCTGTTCCAGTTCGGCGATGGATGCCTGCTGACGGCGCGTGCGTCTGATCTGCGCCCGAAGCAACTGCTCGTACACATCGAGGCGGCTGTCCATGCCGTCCATGCGATGCATGAGGCTGTCGCTGATGGCGGTGACATGTGCTTTCACGCCGCTTATTTCGGCAATAATTCTTTCGGTGTCGTTCATGGTTGTGTACTCCTTTCATCGTTCGGGTTTATTGTGAAGCTTGAGCTCTATCGCTGCCCATCCGATATATAACCACGGAATAAGAGCGACATATGCGATCCAGATAAGAACTCCCAGAATCATTCCAGCCACCTCCTTTGTGTTTCATTGGTGGATTGTTGTGTCAATACAAATTCGCATTGATATTTTGTTGTGTGACAACATTATACCACATGTTATTTGTTTTGTCAAGTCTTTTTTCAAAAATAATTTCATAAATTTTGTTGTACCAAACCATTGACAAATGAGCATCTGTGTGGTATAATGTTTACATCGGAAGGAGGTGAGTGCCTTGACGGTAAACGAGCGTATTTTCGATCTAAGGAAAAACCACCTGAAAATGTCTCAAACCGACTTCGCTGAAAGTGTGGGCGTCAGCCGTGGCGTGATCGTCAATTTCGAAAACGGAACCACCACTCCAAAGCCGCAGTTCCTTGATCTGGTCAGCCGTGTCCACAATGTGAGCCGCACATGGCTTGAAACGGGCGAGGGTGAGATGTTCGCGGACATGAGCCGCACGGAGAAGCTGGCAAAGTTCGTTGCGCAGGCGTTGGCTGACAAACCGGAGAGCTTCCGGCACTGGCTCGTGGGCGTGCTGATCGACCTGGACGATGACGGATGGCAGCTGCTCGAAGATGCCGCAAAGCTGTTCGCAGGCTACGGCGCGCAAAAAAAGAAAGAGGATGAGTAAATTCATCCTCTTTTTGTGTGTTTTGCTGTTGACAAAATTGTGGAAAAGGTGTATAATGAGATTACAAAATTTTATAATAAGGAGTAATCATCATGAAAAAGTGTAAGCATTGTCAATCGGAGATTGATGATAAAGCGAAAATCTGCCCGAACTGCAAAAAGAAGCAGGGCAGCATCGGAAAAACGGTTTTGATCATTGTGGGCGTGATTGTTGCCCTGGGCATCATTGGAAATATGCTCCCCGACGATGAGACCGCTGGCGAATCGGGAGACGGTGCAAAAACCGCGAACGGCGCGGAATCTACCACGCCCATTGAATACGCAGAAGTAAACCTTAAAGATATGTTTGACGCGCTTGATGAAAACGCGCTCAAAGCCGAGAAGGAATATCAGGACGCTTATATCAAATTCACCGGCGCAATTAACAACATCGACAGTGATGGAAATTATATTTCCGTTAAAGCCATTGGCGATGATTGGGGATTTGACAGCGTGCAGTGTTACATTACGGATGATTCCCAGCTTGATTTCATTATAGAGAAAAAGGTGGGCGACACCGTTACCGTTTCCGGTAAAGTAAAGTCTATAGGCGAAGTGCTCGGCTATTCACTGGATCTTTACGAAATTCAATAAAAAACACAATCGGGAGGGCAATAGCCCTCCCGACCGCTTTACTTATGCAGGATATGCTTGATAAAATAATACAGCTCGTTGAGCGAAGAATCATCCGCTTCGCAAATCCACTTGATAAGTAATTCTTTCATACAATCTCCTTTTCTGTGGCGGGGCAAGAACATTATATCACACACGACACTCATTGTCAATACATATATCGAACATTTGTACGATTTTTTATTGGCTTATTCGCTTTACCCTGTCTTTCGCCAATTTTCGTGCAAACATAAGCACCTTCACGGCATCACGCGCAGTAAGAGGGCGGACGGTTTCGACGATGGCGCGTCTGATCCGCCAGGCTTCCGCTTCCAGTTTTTCATCTTTCATTGTGCAATTCTCCAATCTTTAATCAACACTATTGACATTCGCGCTCGATGCATGATATAATGTATCAACCGCGATCTGAGATGATTATATCACGCCAGAAGCGCAAAGTCAACCGCCACTTCGAAATGGCACCCCGCCACTTGTGACGCGTCATATGGCACCCCCGTCACACGGCGGTATTTTAAGGAGAAACCATGAACCTCGAACTGTTAAAACGCGAGATGGAGGCAAAAAACATCTCAAAAGCCCAGCTGATCAAGCTGTCCGGCGTATCGGAAACCACCATCCGCCGCATCTGGCACGGCAAGACAGATGTGCATGTTTCCACGCTCCGCATGATCGCAGATGCACTCAATGTGGACCCCACGGCACTTATTGACAACGATTCCCCTGTGCCGGAAGCGTTCGACCCGGCAAATGTCCCGGAAATCTCCGCAGCCGTGCTCGAAACCATCACCATCGTTGAAGAAAACTCGCCAAATGACACCCCCGTCATTTTGGAACCGCCGCCAAGCGACGATCCTGCACCAAATGACACCCCGCCATATGACGAAACGGCGGCAAATAACGCAACGTCACATGACGAAGCGGCTGCAAACGACGATCTCTGCACGGCATATCGTGAGCACATCAGGACGCTCCGCCGCATAATCTGGGGCGTGTCCGGTGCGTGCGCCGTCCTGCTGGCAGCCAACATCATACTGGTATTGCGAGGATAACCGACATGGTCAAGATCGAACGCCTCCCCAGCGGCTCATACCGCGCCCGCGTCCATCTCGGAGGAGGCAAATACAAGAGCATCACCGGTAAGGATAAGAAGGAAGTCCAGCTTCTCGCAGCGCAGTATGAAGCGGATATCGAAGCTGCTCAGGCAAGAGAAAACGATCCCAACCGCGCATTGACCGTAGGAGAAGCCATCGAAAAATATATCCAATCCAAAAAGGATGTCATCTCCCCCACAACTTATCGCGAATACACGCAGACATGGCGAAACAACTTCGAGGACATCCGCAATCTCCCGATTCAACGCCTGACGCAGGAGCAGGTACAGGTAGAGGTCAACAAGCTCGCTGCTGTGAATGCGCCAAAAACCGTACGCAACAAATTTGGTGTGCTGTCCTCCACGCTCTCCATGTTCCGCCCGGATTTTGTCTGCCGCATCACCCTGCCGCAGAAGACCAAAAGCGACATCGTCATCCCCACGGAAGAGGATATGATGGCATTGTTCCGCGAAACCTACGGTACATCCATGGAAATCCCCGTCCTGCTCGGATCCATCTCCGGAATGCGTGCGTCGGAAATCATCGGTCTGCGGTGGAGCTCCGTCGATCTTGATAAGCGCACGATCCGCGTCAAGGAAGCGAAGGTGCTGAACGAATCCCGCGAATATGTTGTCAAGCGAACAAAAACCCGCGCCGGCACTCGTACCATCCGCCTCCTGCCGCATGTCTGCGACGCGCTACGCCGACACTATGATCCCGCGCAGGAATATGTGGTGCCGCTGACATATGCGCAGGTGTACGACCGATACCAGCGAGCGTTGGAACGATGCTGTCCCGGCAAGCATTACACCTTCCACGAACTGCGTCATTACGCCTGCTCCGTCATGATATGGATGGGACTGCCCATCAAGTATATCGCGGATTATCTCGGTCACGAAACGGAATACACCACCAATCTGGTTTACAGCCACATCATGGCAGACAAGAAAGATGCCGTGTTCGACAAGCTGACACAATACTACGAAGATCTATTCCAAAATGCGGACTTCAATAAATCTGACACGAAATCTGACACGTTTCCATAAATAGCACGATAAATACTGACATTTTTGGACTTTCCCGGCAGGTTCAATTCCTGTCAGGCGCACCAATCAATAAACCCGCTTGTTATCTGACAAAAGCGGGTTTTTCTTTATTCTACGGCACTTTTTGAGTTCAAAATTTTGAAATGCATTTCACGAAATTCAACCAAAATTTGCCGTTTTCAAATCACATCTGACACGCATCTGCCACGGATGACACAGCAAAAGCCGGGAGCACTATGCCCCCGGCTTAAACTGATTGACTTTGTCCAGCGCACTGCGATGGTGCTGCATGAGCAGTTCCATCACTGCTTCGACCATAGGCTCCGGTTTTTCGGCGGACATCTGCTTAACGCCGATATCATACCATTCCTTAACACCGACGAGACGCTTTTTCGCCTCCTCGATGTGGCGTGCCGCAAGCTCCGGCTTGCCCTGGGATTTTGCGGTCTGTGCAAAATCATATTGCTGATCCGCATCCTTGCAGCCGTCCATGATCGTTTTCGCGATGCCGTAGACTACATGCATGGGATCACGCGCCCTTCATCTGGTCGATCATACGGCGGAGCGTTTCGCGATCCTGTTCAGAGGATACACGCCCCATCATGCTTTCCAGCTGATTCACCATGCGGTCGCGTCCATCGTCGCGGCTGTAGCGTCCGCGTTCGTCTCTGCGCCGTCTGGCTTCGCTGTAATCTTCGTCGTCACCGCCGTAGGAGCTTCCGCCCCGGTAAGAGCCGCCCTCCTGGCTGTAGCCGCCGCCCTCGCGGGAATAGCCGCCGCCACGATTTCCGCCACCACCTCCGCGATTGCCGCCGCCGCGAGCCTGGCTGTAGCCGTCCTCGCTGTAGCCGCCCTCCTCGATCATTTTGATCTTGTCGATGTTTTTGATCGTATCGGTGAGCTTGTGGATGGTGTCGAGGTCGTAGCTCTCGATGCTGTCACGGCGGGAGAATTCCTCCAGCTCGCGTTCGAGCATGCTTTTGAGTTTGTGCAGTTCTTCCATGGGCTTATTCCTCCTTGTCCACGATCAGATTTGCGTTCTGCACGTTGATTGCCTGATCGGATGTGTTGGTCACGCCCACATCGACACAGCAGCCGCACGGCACATCGACGAGGACGGACATGTATACGTTAAAATACTCATCCACCGCCGCAGGGGTGACAATTGCTGTAGCACTGCCCAGCGGTTCGCCGCGCACCGAAATGGCAAGCTCGATGGGACCGACCGTGCCGTCCTCCGGAACTGCGATGTTGCCGCCGAAGCTGACGCGATACCGCGCACGGCATCCGTTTGCGTAGCCGCGAAGCGTCACAATGCCGGAGCCTTCGCGGTGGTCGATGCACTTGCAGCCGCGTACCGCCGTCGCGTTGAAGGTGACGTTTTCGTCCTCATCCACGAGCTGGATGGGTACGTTTACATATTCTGCCATTTGCATACCTCCTTCATTGTCTGGCAGGGACATAAAGCCCCTGCCAGCTGTTTTTTTACGCGCAGCTGCCGCAGCCGTAGCCGTTATTGCCGTAGCCTACGCCCAGAGGGTTGCCATAGCAGCAGTTGGGATTCGGCACGACATATGCGGGCACGGGGCAATCATTGCCGGTGCGGCGGATGATCTCTGCGGTGGATGCATCAATGGCAGCACGGAGAACGGCGTTCTGATCTGCCTGGGATGCTCTCAGGCGGAGAGCCTGGTTCTCGTCGCGGAGAGCCTGTGTCTCGCGGTCGTTGAGGTGACCGATGATGCGGTCGCCCAGCTTGTCGATTGCCTGCAGTGTGGAGCAGGTGTTGGTCTGCGCATCG
>JAZRQR010000098.1:0-8479 GCA_045650025.1 Eubacteriales bacterium | reverse complement strand
CGGATGGTGAGGATTTTATCAACGCGATTGAACAGGTTTGGCGGCAGCAAGGATTGGGCGTGAAAAAGGAACAATCTACTACTGCAATTTCGATCAAATACACACGCATATCTGAAATAGTATATAAGGACGGTGCTGACGATGGCAACAGTACACTATAAAACGTGCGATCATTGTGGAAAACGGCTTGATTCGATGCATGATTACGATGATTACGAAGTTGATCTGATCGGATATGTTGACCTGTGCGCGGATTGCTTTCATGAACTTACAAGAATTGCAAGAGAGTTTGTAGAGAGGAGGGCTGACGATGGACAAGCTGGTTAAGCTGTTGATGTATTGCGCCACGCACGATTGCAACGGGGAAGGTCAAGAAGAAATCGGTTGCAAAGCACCGTGGGACGAAGAAAGTCCGAGCGAATGCAAAATGTGCAATCAGGTGTTGCTTTGGAAAGCGGCTGTTGCGCTTGAAAAACAAGCAGAAGAAACGGAAAAATGGAAATCCGCATGGGCTACGGCAAACAAATTGTATGACGAGATGAAAGACGAGAACGTGCGTCTGAAAAAGGAATTGGATCGGCAGATGTCGATCTGCGGCAGGTGAACGATATGAACGCACCGTGCAGGAATTGTCAAGAGCGAACGCCGGATTGTCATGCTGTTTGCGAGAGGTATCAAGAATACGCTGACGAGAACAGAAAGCTGCGAGAAAAGCGATACGTCGAAAGGCAAGTGGAGGTCTACGAGGTAGACCGGAAGATCGAGAACAGAGTGCGAAAAGCGAGAAAAGACAGGTCAATGAGATAATGCGCCTGTAACGCTCTGAAACGCGATTTTAAGGCGTGTATAGGTAATCACGCACCGAAGCCGATAAAACGGCAGGAAGCAGCGTTACAATCGTTATAATCGGGCATATAGGAGGTATTGAATGATAATCACAAACAAGTGGAAGCAGGTGCTGTCTGCAAAGGGAGAAACGCAAGCAAATATAGCCGACAGATTCGGTATACCGCGTCCGACGTTCTCGTTGGTCGTGCAGGGAACGGCGATGCTGCCGTTGGACGATCTCGAAAAGGTTTGCAGATGTCTTGACATCGAGCCGAAAAACGTATATTCTCCAGATGTGCTTATTGCCGTTTACGGAATGGAAAAGCGAGATGAGGAGGAAGAAAACGAAAGGGTAATTTCGATAAAGCTTCGCGGAAAGTATGCGGACGCCTTTTTGAAGCTGAAAAAGGAATCGTGCATCGGGACAAACGCGGGCGTTGTGCAGAAGGTTCTTCAACTGACATATCCGAATGACTTTGAGGAGGTGTAGGCGATAGATGGAAGATGCGTATAGCCGGAAATACAAATTTCTGTCAAGCTATACCGCCCAAAAAATGAAGCTGCGCCGGTTACGGCAACAACGTGAGGAAATACTTGGATTGCACGTCAACAGAAGCGACCTCGGCACGAGTGTGCAAAGCGGGTCGACGAGCGACGCGACAGGAGATGCCGCGGTAAAGCTGACGGAGAGCGTCGAGAAGATCGACCGCAAGATCGGGGACGTGTACAAAGCACTTTCGGCGATCACGTGTTACATCGAGAGAGCGCCGATTTCGGAAACGGATAAGCTGATCCTGTACTGCAAATTCGTCCGCGGACTTTCGCCGATGCGGATATGCGAAGAAATCGGCTGCGAATACAACGGACGAGCAGCGATGCGAAAGCGGATCACAAGGATCATTTACAAAATGCCGGAAATAAAAAATACCCCCTCGATTTGAGGGGGTATTCGCGTTATGTTCTCGCCAAACACCGTTTACGCTTGTGCGTTACGTTGCGGGGGTGAGGGTGTAGATGGTTGTGGAATAAGTCTGCGATGAATTATCCGTTGCAATCTTAATCAAAACATCACCAACGCCTTGAATCGTAAACATCACCATTCCCCACGCACTATATCCCGAAAATTGCGTAAATGTAAATTGCGCTGCCATGCCATTTACATATCCGATAACGGTTCTGCCACTTTCATACGCATCTCTGATCTCACTCGGTGTTGCGTCCATCGTGCCAGAATAATCTGCGGAATCTGGTGTAAGTGTTACCACAAGTGGGCGTTTATCAACAACAGCCCACATCCCTAATGACGATACTTCTAATGTCTTGCCCTCATCATTGTCTGACACGATAGGCATTTGCGGTATAAATGACGTGTTAACATTATTCCCTGTAAATGTCACGAGTTTTATGTATTTTACGCCATCTACATCAACAACCCCAGAAAACCATATATTTTCGTTATCGTAACCACAAAATGGGAGTGCTTCTGGCGAAGAAGCAGTTGACTTGTATAGTATTACCTTTCCGCTGTTGATTGCAGACATTACATCCGAAAAAGATGTGTTTCCATATGCGTAAAAGATTTCATCCACCCATCCAAGGACTCCATCTATATAGCCCGCCCGCAGAGTATTTGTTATTATTACGGGTTCAGGCAAAAGCGGCGTTTGCATCAGTAATACTTCGTTACTGCTATCGATTAAGATTGTGACGTATCTGTTATTAGCATATTTATTGTGCGTGAAATAAATGCCTGCTGTGGAGTATGATGTTAGGTAATAAGTATTATTTTCAAAAGTCGCCCATACAGTCTTTCCATTTATAATAGCATCATAAATTTGACTAAATGTTTTGTTTGCTAAATAACCTGTACCTGACTGATATTCAAAGTTTACAACAAAAAGATTGCTCTCTACTCCCCATACTCCACTATTGGCAGTGAGGACTTTGCCGTCGTCTGCGTCGGTGATGGGCGGGAGTGCGTTGCCGGATAATTTCTTGGCAAGTGCTAAAGTTACTAAATCCATGCTATTTCACCTCACAGCTTGACCCATGCGTGACCATCAGCGTTGAATATATACACGTCGCCTGTGTCCATTTCGAGGAATGTAGAGCCATTCTGCACGTTTTCGACCGGTTTTGTATCCGTAGAAAGACCGCGATAATCGCCGACTGGATCACCGCTTGTATTTACGCTTCGCATTGCTGCGTTTGTAATCATAATTTGCTGTCCTCGCTTTCATCAATTATTCACAAATTTCTGCCTTTTTGTTGTACGCTTTTCGCGCCGCGTCGATGAACGCACCGCCGAACACGTCAAGCGCGGCGAGAGCAGCAGCAATCTGTACGCCGCACGGAATGCCGAAGATATCGGCAAGTGCCGCAACGAAAACAGAAAGCGGAAGGATCAGCGATTGAATAAATCGGATCGTGTCGAAGGTTTTGTTGCTCATATTATTCCTCCTTTCTGTCAATGTGGTCGTATGGTTTCAATTCCGTCTCGTAGTAGTGACGGACATCTCCGTTTCCGTCCAGTTCAATGTACTTTTTCCCTGCGGCGATCCTTTCGGACAAGGGCATATTCTCATTCATAACGGTAAGCCGCAGAATTGCCTTGTACTGCTCACCGTCATGCTTGACGAGCGTGTCAATGTCTGTCCGTAAGCCGACAAAGTAACCGATGCCTTTCTTGACGGCTTTTACAATCTTTGCGATCAATGCCGCTATCCCTCCAATCGCCGCCGCAATCGAGCCGAGCAGGAGGATCGTTTTTATGATTTGCCAATCCTGCATAGGCGTCTGTGCGGCGGCGCTTTCCGAAAGTAAAATCATGTTTTCGATCATGCTTTGTAGACAACCTCCGTATATCGCTGATTGCAGGTGATGTACGCGGTTCCACCGCGGTATTCGATCTTATACCAATACGGCGACGCATCGGCTTGTCCGAGGCACGGGAACTCGTCGCCTTTGTGCGTGATCCCGATGCAGCGCGTGAATGTCCCGTTGCCTGCGCGGACGCGGACGGAGCCGCCCTTGACGTACACATACTGTTTTGCCGGTCCGTCTTCAAAGGCCTTCCACCGACCAAAACGATTCCAGTAGCCTGACTTTCTGTTGTTAATTACAACGCCAACGTCACGCCCGCGGCACTCGATCTGCTTGTCGCCAACACAGACGCCTACGTGCACGATCTGCTTGCCGTCGTGGTGGAACACAAGGTCGCCCGGCCGCAACTCTTTCTTTTCGATTTTATCGCACAGCGCGTACAACCCCCGGCTAGACACGTCGCTCTTTTGTAAGCCTAATTTGTGCAAGGCCCAGTAAACAAGACCCGAACAATCAAACGCGCGGATTTCTGTTACGCCATCCTCGACACGCTTGTGATACAGCTTTACGGCGCGCGCCGCGTTCTTTGCGTCCGTTTCGTGCCGTTCAATCCATGCGACAGGCGCGGACATCGCGGACAGATTCTGCCCGTCTCCACCCCACACGTAGATGCCCTTATTCACTTGCGACCGTGCCGCTTCAAGGAATTTCTCTCGCTTGCTCATACCATCACCTCGTCATTCCTTTGTTTACTATACTGACATGTTCGGAAAGGTAAAGGCGTAGTGTGTGTAAAATGCGGTTCGCAAGTGCCAAATACCCCGCTTTTGCCATGTGTACGTTATTCGACCCGCCGTGATAAACGGGATTCACATCGTAACGAAGATCGTATGTATCTACAACGGGCAAGCTGTATTTCTGACCGATTTTTGAAATGACGGTACGCGCCGTATCGCCACCGGTATTCACCCGCCAAACATTGACGAGCACGATGATGACATTACTGTTGTCGGAAAGAATATGCTCGATGAGCTTGCAGTAGTAGCCCGTTTCAGTGGCTGCGTAGTCATTATAGTCATCGTATGGGTCTACATCCGTATCAAGCGTGTCGGTGAGCTGCCCGTTTGTTCCAAGGAATATGATAATGGCGTTGTAGTCGGTCATCGTATAATTACTATACTGTTCCAAATACCACTCGCTCGTCTTGATGCCCGGAACTCCCGCATTCGTGCATTCAGCGTCAATCATGCGCGACAGATAGAACGGATAGTTCTGCTTCATCGGGTTCGGCATTGTGCTTGTATTTGCTGGAACGCCCTTTGTCAAACTGTCGCCGATACAAAGAATTGAATCAATTGCAAACTGCCATTGAACTGTTTCGTTCGCGTTAAGTAACTGTTCTACATCTTTGGCAATGTACCGCATAACAGCATCGTTTGTTTGGACGATTTTCACTAACGTATTGTCGAAATCCGATCCGCGCCCCGAAATAGATACAACGCAATCAGCGGGAAGCGGTTCGGTTACGATATGTTTCTGCTCTGTTCCACCATTGCCAACCTTGATGCTATAGTAGGTTGAATCGATAAAATACCCGATAACAGAAATATTTGTTGCGACATCATAATAAACAAGGTCAATAATGTCGCCCTTTTCCGCGTTGAAAGAAGAATGAAAATACTGTGTCGTAGTGCCGAAGATCGTGCCGTCAGTTTTACGATAACCGTTTTCACGTACAAGTGTCACCGGAAGGCATAATACCGGAAAATTTGCTTTTGTTTCGCTGTTTAGCTTTGCCATTGTGACCGAGCCGTCCTGCACTGTGGTCGTAGCTTCGGGATGTGCCGTAAGCCACGCGTTCACATACGATTCGATTTGCGCGGTGATAACGGCAAATGAGGTAGAAGCAAAGGCGTTGTTCGGATTTGCCGCCGCTTTTTCCACGCGAACCGTATAGACGAACGTGCTGATAATCTCGTCGCCGTCGCAGATGTACAGTTCAGCATAGCCGTCGCCCGCCGTCAGGAACAGATTCGGGTGTACGGCGAACGTCACGACGTTGCTTGAATACGTCACGGCAGACGTCGTAGCGATCACGATGGTATTGCCGTTCGACGGCGTACCGCTGACAATCGTAATGCCCCATGCGGACAGATCGACGACCGTTCCGCTGCGCTTCCAGTTCGTGCCGTCGAATGTGAAGGTGGAATTGATCGCGCCGTGCGACATATAGGTTGCCGTATCGACGGTTACGACGAGACCGAGCGTAGGCGTTGCGGTTATGATCGCATCGTAGACCATCTCTGTGCCGTCTGCTTGCCGAATACCGACCATGAATTTCGGGTTGGACGGCATGGTAAAGGCAGAATCGCCGTCCATGATCGTCGCTTCGATGTACCTTGTGTTTGCATCAAACTGTTTGCCGTGAAAAATCTTCACGACGCCGCAGGTGTGCTGCAGGTTCGATGTGACTTTCCATTTGGATTGCATACTGTATATCCTCCGTTAAATAAGCTGCAAAAGCCGTTGAAGCTGCGCGGACGTCATTGTCACGCCGCCGAGGTTCAGCGTCCCGTTGTTCTCATAGGTCAGACGCGCCTTCTCCGTTCCATTCGTGTCATAGCAGCCAACACGACCGGCACCGAGGAAATTGCGCTGTACGCCGTCTGCGGAATTTAGCTCGATTTGACCGTTCGTTGTATCGCAAATGAGATCAATCATTATGTTCCCGTTTCCGTTGGCGTTTCGAAGGATTCCCCTTGTGTAATTACCATCTGAATAAAGGTCGACAAGACTCGTCGATCCATCTGCTGCAATAACAAAGAATCCTTTATCTTGCATACGAGATCGCACTTTGCCGTTTGAATCAAGAGAAAAAATACGACCGTTGCCTTCAAGCTTTAACATTGGGACGCCATCATGGTATAGCCAAAGCAGACCTTCGGCTATTCCGTTAGATGTAAACGGGGCGATAGCTACCGTATTTGCGTTACCTTTTTTTACAGTAATTCTCGCTCCTCTGACAGAAACAGAATCAGTTCCGCTTGTTGATTCAAGGTCGCCGTTTATTTCTGCACCGGTTGCGCCCATTCTTCCGTTTTGGTCGATCCAAAATCCGTCGTTGACCGTGACGTAACCGAGAAGGGAGATTTTCGATGCGTCGATGGTAATCTGTTCGGGGGACAGGTTGATGGATGCGATCACCTCGTCGCTGCCGACCTTCGTGACTTTGAGCGTGTACATCTCGCGGTTCTGTTGAATCGTGCGACGAATCGACTTGCTTGCCATCTTCGGCATCGTTTCGTCGCCGGTCGCGGAAATCGTGGCAATCACGGAACCGCCGCTCCATGTAAGCTGTTGCTGCATAATCGGGATAAGGCGCGTTGTGCCGTCGAACGTGACGGAAATAACGTCGCCCGCTTCAAGAGACCAATCGCCGACCGCCCGGAGCGACGTCGGAATGTACGCTCCCGATAGTCTTATTTGATTCAGAATAGCATCCGCGAAATCCTGCGCCGTCTGATTGTCCGGCAGCGCGTTCAAAAACGCATTCTCCGAAATCATGTACATATTGCCCGATCCGCTGACAACGCCAACATCGTCAACGGACGAATTGATCGTGACGCCCGTAACCGCCTGAGCTGTGTATTCTGCCTGCGTGTAGTCGAAAACGCCATCCGTGTCCGAATACCCATAACCGTTTAACTGCGGTACCGATGTGAAGTCAAAGCAAGACGAGATGTTTACGAATCCATTTCTGTCGAATTTCGCGCAAGCTGCATTCGCTTCGCAGATCGCTTCCAACAGATCACGGTATGTCATTTCCTTCGCATTGAACGGTGGATCAAGAAAAATGTAGTTGTCGTTGATAAGTTCCTGCAACGAATCGGTACGGTATTTAATGCCGAGATGCGCGAACATTCCCGAAACATAATTTGAAAAACGCAGACCGGCTTGCCCATAATTGAGATAGCGCCACCAATCATACGCGGGCTTGTCCAAAGCTTTCATCTGATCGTAGCACGTCAAGCTCACGTTCGACACTTTGAGACGCTTCGGCTTTTCGATCATGTACACGCCCATCGGAACCGGCTGCCATGCGTTGTTCATCCAAAGGTCTATGAAAATCTTGCACCGCGTATAAACGTCGAACGGAATTGCGGAAATCGCGCCATCATCGTTCATCCATACCATGCTGACGGTATTCGACGGGCATCTGCCGATTTCGATGTTCGTGTTCGGGTTATAGTATTCGGTGAACGTGACCGGCGCGGCAGTAATGTTCACGCGACCGTTGCTGTCCGTATCGGAAGCGTTGCGCTTCAAAAGCACACCGTTCGTCTGTACGTCGGTATCGTCTGTGCAATCCACGCCGCTGTCGATCAGATAAATGCGGATTCTCGTTTTCGGAGATTGCGCTTTACAGGCGGTATGAAAAAGTGCGGGTACTGTTACCATAAAATCACCTCAATACTCTATAAGGTCAAACGAAAGGTCGCAAAGCCAGTTGCACGGCTCGTCCAATGCGTTTATGACCTTCATTGTGCGGTCGCCGACATAATACGTTCCCGTGTACTCTTGCAGGGTGTCGGGACGAATGAACGAAAACGAAAACTCCGCGTCCGCGATAAGACCAAGAATCTCTTTGACAATCGGATATGTCAGCGCATCGTAGCTGATCTTGCAGTTGTGCTTCGTCGCCACGCGGTCACGGTGCAGCTTTCCGTTGGAATCGCGCTCCGCGCTCAAATCGAGGTCGGAAACGGTGTATTCAAAGGACGACGGATCGGGGATATAGTCGTTTCCGATCCTCAATCCGAATTGCGTA
>JAZRQR010000097.1:0-3665 GCA_045650025.1 Eubacteriales bacterium | reverse complement strand
GCGTTACATAATATGAAAGCCCGCCAAGCACCGCTTGCCGGGCTTTTCTTTATCGAAATTCTTTGTAGTCCGCGGTCAGGAAACGCTCGCGCATGATGGTGTAGTGCTCCTCGGTGGGGTCACCGCACAAAATGCCCAGTTCCCTTTTGAGTGCCGAGATCAGCAGCTCGGGATTGAGATTGCGCGCCGAGCCGGTTGCCAGACGCATATCCATCACGATCTCGCGCGTCTCGTCACACCAGCCAACCTTGCAAGAATCGATCAGCGGGATAATATTGATCTCCTTATCCCCCGACTTGCTCTTCTTGGTCATCAGCAGCTCGTCGCGCGTCAACAGTGCCGCGATCTTGCCTGCCGTAGCAGGTCCGCCTCCCGTGGTGCAGATCTTGACCGTGTAATCGGCAAACGCCACATCATTGGCGTCGGTCTTTGCCTCATATGCCTCCAGCACGTACATCTCATCGGTCAGCTCACAATTGAGCTGGTATACAATGTTCTCCATGGAGATCTCGCGCTCGATGCGGATATCCAAAAACTCGCACACGCTCTCAGTACCGATCGAAAGCGGATAGCCGTACGAGATCTTGGGATGGGGGTTAAAGCCCTTGGTATACCACATGGGGATTCCTGCGCGGATCAGCACGCGGTGAATGGTTCTTTGCAGATCCAAGTGAGACACGTACTGCAAATTACCCTTCTTGCAAAAGCGCACGCGCACCGTTTTGGGCTGCTCGAGCATCGGCAGCTGATGCTTGGTATAACAGGTTAACATCATTTGCCTCCTTTCGGGCAAGGCGTTCTTTCGCCACCCATGCAATTTGCGCCACAGCCGGAGCACTTTTCGCGGCAGGAGGGCGTGGTGCTTGCCTCGTATGCCTTGGCTCTCTCGCGCAACAGGAATGCCTTGGTTACGCCGCAATCGATAATATCCCAGGGCAGCACCTCGTCAAGACCGTACGCGCGGTTTGCGTAGAATGCGGGATCAACGCCCGACTGCTCAAAGACCTCGATCCACTTATCGTAATCAAAGAACTCACTCCAGGCGTCGAACATAAAGCCCTTCTCGTGTGCCAGCGCAAGTGCGGGAGCCAGACGGCGGTCACCTCTTGCCAACACTGCCTCAATGCGGCAGACCTTTGCATCGTGGTGGGTGTATCTGACGCGCTTATCGCGGTTGCATTCGCCCACGTATCTCTGCTTTTCCTGCATGACCTCCAAGGTGTCCTGCGCTTCCCATTGGAAGGGCGTGAACGGCTTGGGGATGAAGGGCGAGACGCTGATGGTAACCTGCACGCCGCGCGACTTATTGCGGTTGGGATTTTGGTGGTACGCCACGCAAACGCGGTGCGCAAGCGTGGTAATGCCCTCCAGGTCCTCGTTGGTCTCGGTGGGCAGACCCTGCATGAAGTACAGCTTGACCGTGCTCTTGCCCGCATCAAACGCCACGTTGACCGCGCGCATCAGATCGGATTCCTGCACGTTCTTGTTAATGACGTCACGCAATCTCTGCGTGCCTGCCTCGGGTGCAAAGGTCAGAGAGCCGGAGCGCACCGATGCGATCTTATCCATGAGCTCCTTGGTAAAGCTGTCCACGCGCAGCGAGGGCAGCGAGAGATTGATCATATTCTCGTTGGTCCAGGAGAGCAGCTTGTCGGTCAGCTCCTCCACCTGCGTATAGTCGCTGATGGACAGCGAGGAAAGCGAAATTTCCTCATATCCCGTTGCCTCAAACAGCGCCTTTGCCTGGCAGTCCAGCGTGCCCGGCGTTTTTTCGCGCACAGGTCTGTACACCATGCCAGCCTGGCAGAAGCGGCAGCCGCGGATGCAACCACGCGCAACCTCCAGCATAATGCGATCGTGTACCGTTTCGGTATAGGGCATGATCAGCTTATCCGGGAAGAACGCCTTATCCATATCCTGGCAGATCTGCTTTTGCACCTTGGCAGGCACGTCCTCGTAAAGAGGAGTATAGCACTGAATCGTGCCGTCCTCATTGTACTGCACGTCATAAAGCGAGGGCACGTACACGCCCTTGATGGTAGCGGCGGCGCGGCGCAGGAAGGCTTGCTTGGTATAAGTACCCTGCTCCTTCATCTCGATATACAGGCGTACGATCTGCGGCAGCATCTCCTCGCCCTCACCGATATTGAACAGATCAAAGAAATCTGCCACGGGCTCGGGGTTATAGGTGCAAGGTCCGCCACCGATCACGATGGGGAATTCCTCACCTCTATCCTTGGCATACAGCGGAATGCCCGCAAGTCCCAGCATGTTGAGCACGGTGGGATAGCACATTTCGTACTGCAGGGTAAAGCCGACAAAATCAAATTCGGTCAGCGCATCGCCCGATTCGTGTGCCCAGAGCGGGATATCGTATTTCTGCATCTGCTCCTGCATATCCACCCAGGGCGCATAGCTGCGCTCGCACCAGACGTCTTCTTCCGCATTGAGTCTGGAGTACAGAATACGCACGCCCAGATTGGACATACCGATCTCATAGGTGTCCGGGAAGCAGAACGCAAATCTTGCCTTGACGGCATGTTTATCCTTAATGACCTGACCGTACTCACCGCCGGCATATCTGCCCGGCTTTTGCACGGTTTTCAGAACGGTTGCAATTTTTTGATTCATAGTAGATAGTTCCTTTATTTCGTTTTACGCAAATCTCCCAACAGGCAGGTACATGCCACGGGAATGGCGGTCAGCCAGAGCAGCTGATACAAAAGCAGCAGCAAGGGCCATGCATACGTAATGCAGCCAAGCACCGACAGCAGAATGATGATGGCAGCGGACAGCGCCAGGTACACGTAACGCATGATCAACCCGAACATACGCACGCGGCGCAGCTTGCGGCAGGCAAGCAGCGGCAGCAGCACGTCCTCGGGAGCACGCGTAGCAACCACGCCACAGTCCAGCACGAACTGTCCGGAAGCCCCCTCGTATTCTCTCTGTCGTTCCACGGTAATACCGCTATCCCTTGCGCGCTCGTGCAGCGTATCCTGATTGATGCAGGGGTCGTAGGTCACGATCACGGGATCAATGCCCTCGGTCTGCAGCTGCTTGGCACGCGCCAGAAATTCGCGGCGCATTTCATAGTCTACCGAGTAGCCAACGCGGAAGTACCCATCAAAGGCAACGTAGACCACCGCGCTGTTTTTGCGCTTTTTGTAGTTCGTTTCAAGCTCTCTGCGCGGCAGGCGCACGTCACGCGCCGCCAGATAGTCGTAATCGCCCATCATAACGCAGGTAATGCCGTTCATATAGAGCGTCATGCCGTTCTCTGCCACGCTCATGATCTCGATCTTCACGTCATCGGGATCGGTCTCTTGCGCCTCGCCCGCAATATCTGCCAGCGTTGCGCCCAGAGCGCGCAGCAGCACGCGCGTTTTCACCATGTACGTGCCAATATCGCTATCTCCGCGCACGGTGATCTGCGAGGAGCCGTAGGCTGTAAACATTTGTCCGGCGTCAAACATGAGCGCCTTGACGTCCTTATATTCCTCGGGAGCCTCTGCGCCGATCACAGCACAGCCGCTCTCTGCCAGGTTTTTGCCTGCCACAAATGCGGGAATGGCACAAAACAGCAGCATGGAAAGCGGCATGGCGGCATGAATGCACACCATGGCTGCAACCAATGCCTGAACGGCTTGTCCGGTTGCTGCGTA
>JAZRQR010000096.1:0-17549 GCA_045650025.1 Eubacteriales bacterium | reverse complement strand
CATCTGCTCGGGCAAAAAGGGAATGGGTGCATGCCCGTCAAGCGTGATCAGCTTGAGATTCAAGCAGAGCCTGTCCGCATTTTGCATGACCGATTCGCGCAGCTTGGGCTGCTTGATCTGCTCTGCATTGGTCAGCAGATCCTCTGGTGTGCCGAATTGATTGACCAAAGCCGCAGCAGTTTTCGGCCCCACACCTGGGATGCCCTTGATGTTGTCCGATCCGTCGCCCGTCAGCGACTTGAAAAACGCATATTGCGCAGGCTCAATACCGTATTTCTCGCGGATAAACGCCTTGTCGCACAGAACGCTTTTGTCACCGCGATAACGCAAGACGAACACTTGATTTGTAATCAGCTGGTAATAGTCGCTGTCCTGTGAGCAAATGACAATTTCGCAATCTTCTCCGTAGACTTTGGAGTAAGCTGCCAGTACGTCGTCAGCCTCACAATCGGTGGTCTCGGTGTGCGCAATGCCTATTGCGTCCAATGCGCGGTAAATGTCGGGCAGCTGGGAAAAGGGGATCTCCTCCTCGCTCATTTGCGAGTAATCCTCGCGGTTGGCTTTGTAGTCGGCATCCAAGTCAGTGCGCGGATTGTGCACCTCACCGTCAAAGATGACGGCAACGTGCGTGGGCTTGGTCATGGCAAGGATCTTGCGCATCGCACCCACAAAGCCAAGCGTGCCCTGAATGGGTTTGCCGTTCTTGCCGAGTATACGTGCCGGCATGCCGTAAAACATCTGAAAGAGCAGGCAATGCCCGTCCACCAGTAGCAAACGCTGCATATCAGAAATTCTGCGAGTTCCAACCCCAGAGCGAGATCTCCTCGTACTTGACGTAGGTTGCGTCCTCGGGAATTGCCAGAGTATCTTTCATGATGCGGCAGATCTCGGCGGTCAGCTCCTCACACTTTGCCTGGTTGATCTTACCGAACACCTGCACCTGCAGCATGGCGCAGGGCGCATCGCTACCGTGGAAATACATGCGGCAGCCGTCGTGAATATCCAGCATCAGCCAAGTCTCGCTCTTACCGGGCAGAATGGCAATGGCTTGACCGAGCGCCTCTTTGAGCGCAATTTCCTGGGCTTTGTTGACTTGCGTATTGGTTTTGATGTCAATAAAGGGCATAAGAAACCTCCAAAATGTCTTGATGTCTTTATTATAGCGGATTTTTCACGCAAACGCAAGAGCAAAATAGGGAAAAGCCTTGCAATTTTGCGCGTTTTGGTGTATGATAATATCGAAGTATTATATTAACGGAGCAAAAATGATCCCAACCATATATAACATTACGCCGGCAGTCAATCTGCGGGCAATACAAACCGATAAATTCAAAAATGCACAGCTGTCCGTTTCGCTCATTTTGCCGGCGGATCGCGAGCTCTCTCCGCTGACAACGCTGCTGTTCTCGGTGCTGCGTCGCGGTACTGAACGCTATCCCACGCTTCAGGAGCTCAATCGCGTGCTGGATATGCTGTACGGCGCGTCTCTTTCCTATCGCAATACCTTTTTTGGCGATTGCCAGGTCATTGGCTTTGTGCTGGAAACGCTGGGCGCACGTTATTTGCCCGACGGCGAGCAGGCAGATCCACTGGGACAAGGTCTTGCCGTAATTGAGCAGATGCTGTTCCACCCCTTGAAGGACGAGAACGGTCTGCTTCGAGCGGAAGCGGTGCAAAGTGAGATTGAAAACACGTGCGACGATATTCGTGCACAGATCAACGATACCCGTTCCTATGCACGCATGCGTTTGCGTGAGTGCATGTTTGAGGAGCAGCCTTATGGGGCTTCCTTGGTGGGTAAGGTAGAGCAGGTGCAAGCCTTCACGCCCGAAATGCTGACCGCGCATCACGCGCAGCTTTTGCAGAGCGCGCGTATCGAGTGCTTTTACGTAGGTAGCGACGATCCCGCTTACGTGGCATCTCTGCTTGGCAACGTGTTTGGGAAAGCACCTATGAAGCAGCTGCCCGTTCCTACGACGACTGTGCCCCAAGAGCGCGCGCAGATCCAATACGTTACCGAGGATATGGCGGTGGCGCAGGGCAAGCTGGAGATCGGATTTTATACCGGCATTACGCCCGAGCATCCCGATGCCGTGGCGCAAAGCGTGTTTAACGAGCTGTTTGGCGGTAGCTCTGTTTCGCGCCTGTTCCTTAATCTGCGTGAGAAAAAGAGCCTTTGCTATTCCTGCTTTTCCTCAGCCGTAGCCCATAAGGGCATTATGACCGTGTCCTGCGGCATCCATCCCGATAACCGTGCGATTGCCGAGCAGGAGATCTTTGCACAGCTGGAAAAGCTGCAGCAAAAGCCGGTTTCCAAGGCGGAGCTGAAGATGGCACAAAAGTCGCTGATCAATGCACTGCGCCAATGCACCGATTCACCTGCAGCCCTGCAGGCATATTGGTTTGGCAGACAGGTGTTCTACAATTCCAAGCTGACGCCCGAGCAATGCATTGCGCGCGTCAAGGCGGTAACTGCGCAGGACGTGCTGCGTGCGGCACGCGCGACCAAGCCCGATACCGTGTATTTTTTGAACGGAACGCTTAGCGAGGAGGACGAGTATGACGAATAATATTGTATCACGACGCGTCCTGAAAAACGCCAAGCTTGGTGAGCGATACACCGAGCTGGTGCATGCCAGCGGGCTGAAAATCTTTGTTTATCCCAAGAAGAGCTCGTCCGTATACGCGATCCTGCAGGTCGGATACGGATCGATGGACAGCGAATATCTGGATGCGCAGGGAAATGCCTGCAGCACGCCGCTGGGTATTGCGCACTATCTGGAGCATAAAATGTTTGAAAATGCGGACGGCGTCAACTCCGATCTTCGCTTTTCTGCGCTGGGTGCGGAGGTCAACGCCTTTACCTCGTACGACAGAACCGCATATCTGTTTAACACTACCTCCAACCTCAACGCATGCCTGTCCGAGCTTTTGTGCTTTGTCACGCATCCGTATTTTACCGAGGAATCGGTTGAGCGTGAGAGAGGCATTATTACCGAAGAGATCCGCGGCGCGGCAGATCACCCCTGGGAGCGCGCATATGCTCAGCTGATCAAGGCAATGTATGCCAGCCACACCGTGCGCAATGAGATCGCAGGCACCGAGCAGTCTATCAAGGACATCACGCCCGAGCTGCTGTATGCGTGCACCGATACTTTTTATACACCCGCGAATATGACGCTGGCGATCTGCGGTGACGTCACGCCCGCGCAGGTCATCAAGGCGGTCAATGCGCAAATTGAGCCGCAGTATCAAGCCACGACCTTTGCACGCAAGTGCTTTGACGAATGCCGCCAGGTGCAAGCCGAGCGCGTCGTTTCCTACATGCCCGTGCCCAAGCCCGTGTTTTACATTGGGCTTAAGGATACCGACATTCCCGCCGATCCCACCGAGCGCATCCGCAAGGACGCCTGCATGACGCTGCTCTTTGAGCTGATCTTCAGCATGTCGGGCAAGCTTTGCAGCGATCTGTATGAGAAAGGGGAGATCTCCTACGGCGTGTATTACGGATATTCGATCTGCGAAAGAGTTGCAACCGGTACTGTTTCGGGCGAAGCGCACGATCCCGAAAAGGTGTTTGCGGCGGTGCTGGACTATATTGAACAGCTCAAGCAAAACGGACTCCCGATTGAGGATTACGAGCGTTGCCGCCGTGTGGAATACGGCAACTTTGTCTCTGAATTTGATTCTCCAGAGAATATTGTCAATATGCTCTTGTCCTTCGCGGATGACGGAAGTGAAATGCTTTCGTATCCCGAGATCATGCAGAGCGTGACGTATGAGCAGGTGACCGAGTGCCTGCATAAGTGCTTTGCAAAAGAATGCATGTGTCTTTCCGTGGTGTATCCCGAGGAATGGCGCGAAAAGGAGGTAACCAATCATGGGTGAAATCACTAAAATTGCATTTCCCGGTTTAGGAATCGGGGAATTTGAGATCAACCGCGTCGCATTTTCGGTGTTTGGCGTGGAGATCTATTGGTACGCGTTGCTGATCACCTTCGGCATTGCGATGGCGGTGCTTTACACCAAGTACCGTTCCGAGCGTGAGTGGGTCTCGGTGGATAATCTGCTGGATATTGCCATGGCAACCGTCATTCTCGGCGTCATAGGTGCACGCCTGTACTACGTGCTGACGTCGCTGGATTCCGGCAGCTACGATACCTTTAAGGACTGGATCAATATTCGTAACGGCGGACTTGGCATATACGGCGGCATCATCGGTGGCGCTCTGGGACTGATCGCCATGTCGCTGATCCGTAAGGTCAACGTGTTTGCGGTACTGGACAGCGCAGCGCCCGGCGTTATGATCGCGCAGTCGATCGGCAGATGGGGTAATTTCTGTAACGGCGAAGCGTATGGCTCTTCGATCGTTGACGGACAGATCACCTATGCGTTCTTAGGCCCCGAGAAGACCTATCCCGTTGGAGACGGCAATCTTCTTTACAAGCTTCGCATGGCGGTGGAATCCGGCACTACACGCGCAGACGGCTATATCGGCATGGCGGAGGTGCAGCCCACCTTCCTTTACGAGTCGCTCTGGAACCTGCTTGGATTTGTGCTGATCAATATCATTTACAAAAAGAAAAAGTTCAACGGACAGATCGTGCTGCTGTACTTTGCTTGGTACGGCTTTGGCAGAATGTTCATTGAGGGCTTGCGCACCGACAGCCTGTTTGTGCCCGGAACCGGCATCCGCATCTCGCAATTGCTGGGTCTTGTGCTGTTTATCGCAGCATTTGCGGCGCTGATCGTAGGCTTTGTGTTTGCGTATAAGAAAAAGCTTGCAAAGGCATTGATCCCCGATTTTGTGCCCGATATTCAGGCGTTCCGCGCAGAACAAAAGAGAATAGAAGCCGAGCGCGTTGCCGCTAAGCGTGCAGCACGCCAGGGACATGCCAATATTGCCGACGAGCAAGAACAAGAAGAGCAAGAGCAAGCGCAAGAGATACAACCCGAAGAGAAGGAAGAGGACAACCATGGCAACGATCATTGACGGAAAGAGAATCTCTGCCGAAATCCGCGCAGAGATTGCAGAGCAAACACAAGAATTTACCAAGCAATACGGCATGACACCCGGACTTGCCGTCATCATTGTTGGCGAGGATCCCGCGTCGCGCGTGTACGTGCGCAATAAGCACAAGGCATGTGCCGAGGTTGGATTTTATTCCGTGGTGCATGAGCTGGCAGCCGATTCGAGCGAGCAGCAGGTGCTGGATCTGATTGATGCGCTCAATCAAAACAATGCAATTCACGGCATTTTGGTGCAGCTGCCGCTTCCCAAGCATTTGGACGAGCAAAAGATCCTGCTGCGCATCAAGCCCGAGAAGGACGTAGATGCCTTCCATCCTTATAACGTCGGCAAGATCATGATCGGTGACTATAACGTGCTGCCTTGCACGCCCGCAGGCGTGATGCAGCTGCTTTATCGCAGCGGCATCAGCGTGGCAGGGAAGCATTGTGTGGTGATCGGTCGCTCCAATATTGTTGGTAAGCCGATGGCAATGCTGCTGTTGCACGACAACGGTACGGTGACCGTTTGTCATAGCCGCACGCCCGATCTCAAGGCGCAAACGCTGCAGGCGGACATTCTGGTCAGCGCTGTGGGCAGAGCGGGTTTTGTGACTGCCGATATGGTCAAGCCCGGAGCGGTTGTCATTGACGTGGGCATCAACCGAGATGCGGATGGAAAGCTGTGCGGTGACGTAGATTTCGAATCCGTAAGCGAGGTTGCGTCCATGATCACGCCTGTTCCCGGTGGCGTTGGCCCTATGACCATTACCATGCTGCTGCAGAATACGCTGACTGCGGCAAAGGCTGCGTACAAGCAATAAAACAAAGGGGCTGTGCTTTGTGACACAGCCTCTCGTTTTATTCTGTTAATTCAGCGTAAGCCATATTCAGACAAGGTCCCTCAATGCGGGTGTCGTCGGGGGCAAAGGCGTAGGTAAAGTCATCGCCTTGACCGTAAATGATCAGCTTATCGCCTGCTAAATAGATGCGATCGCTATCCACCTGGCAATCGCGCACGATGATATAGTAATCTCCGTCGTTTATCGGTCTGCAAATATAGAAAATATCCTCGGAATACGGGGAAGAGCCGGAAAACTGGGATTTGGATACGATCACAAGCTCGGTTTTAACGAATTTGTCCTCGTATTCGGCATAGGCGCGGTAATATTGCTCTGCAGAAACCTCATCGCAAAGCTCGATATATGCCTCGCGCGTCAGGGAAGTGTCCACAGGGCGGTCAAACAATCCGCCTACCAAACCGAAGATGGTGCCGATTCCAATGTAGGAAAACAGCAGCCAGACGGCGCAAATGCCTGCAAGGAGCCATTTCTTCCACTTTTCGTGTGGGCTGGAGATCAGCAAAACGATTCCCACGATTGGGAACAGCCAAAACATCAGTAAGATGAACCACCAGCGGTGATACCAGGAAATAAAGGTCACTCTGCCGTAGCCGGAGCTGCGCTTGTTTTTCTTTTGTTTGACTGGCTTGCGGTTACCCGCGCGCATGTCCTCGGGGCATACCTTTTTACACAGCGGACACGTATCGCTTGCAAAAAAGCAGTCGCAATCGGGGCATTTATTTAAATCCGGGCGATCAAGTTCGTTATCGTCCGCGAAAGATCCAAGCATTTTTCCCATAACCGTAAGTCCTTTCTAAAGTTATGAAAATATTATACCACATTTTTTTCAAAAGTGCAAGTAAAATTTATTCGTGATTTAATTTGTATAAAGTATTGCTTTTTATGGGTATATGTGTTATAATTGCTAAGTCAATTTCATAGCACGCCCCCATAGTTAAATGGATATAATAAGCCCCTCCTAAGGGTTAGTTATGGGTTCGATTCCCGTTGGGGGTGCCAAAAAGAGCCAACCGCTTGTGCGGTCGGCTCTTTTTGCATTCCCAACGAGTTCAATTAAGCCCATTTCAAGCTGCCGGTTGAGCGCAGGTTAAGATTTTTGAACGTGCCGCTTGACATTTCGGGCAAAAGCCCGAAATACGGGTTCAGATTCCCGTTGGGGGTGCCAAAAAGAGCCAACCGCTTGTGCGGTCGGCTCTTTTTTAGGTTAATCCCGTCAAATCATAAAACCATTTCCGTCGCAGCTCGCCTGCGCATCCGTTTACGGCGATGCTGGGGATCGAGCACGACAACTCAATGGGCAGGATGCGGTTTTGGGCAGGCAGTATACGAGCAAGCTCTGTGTAAACATCCTCAAGGAAGGCGTCGTCCATACGGAAGCGTCCCGATTCGAGCACGATGCAGTCGGGTGTAAAGAATGTCTCCAGCGTGCTCAGAGCGTACGCAACCGGCAGGATAGCGTCCTCGTTGCAAAGTGCGTCTGCCAACACGTCCGCTACTCGCTTGCAATCCTGCATGATCAGATCTCCAATTCTGCAAATGCGTGGCGCAAGCAGGTTGCCGCGCATCCAGACTGCGGCATAGGTCATATCCGAAAGACACAAATATGCTCCGCATCCAATGTTTTTATAGGCGGAAAGAGAATTGAAATACAGCTGTGCTGCGGTGATCTCATCCAGCACAAGGTCATATTCGCGTCGCAAAATTTTAGTAATGTAGTCCAGCATATGCTGCTTGGAGCGTGGGGATATTGCCAAGGTGCGCGTAATACTCTGCCGCTTATCGTCATCCGGCGCCGTGATGACGGCAAGATAGGGGATCGACTCACTTGAAACGTTGCAAGCTCTGCGCACCGCGTTGAGAAAGATCAAGAGGTTGTCGTCAAAGGGAAATATATCATTGTAATCGTGCGCGCAAAGCTCTTTGCTTTTCATACAAGGGGCGATCAGATGTGCCGAAAAGCGTCTGGTGCTGACGTTCAGGATCAAAAACAGGGGAGTATCCAAAAAGGACAGCGAGCCAGGTCTGCGTCCGGCGCTGTGAATGGGCAGCTTTTGCTCGGTGAGTATGGCGTTTTCAATCAAAGCGTCCGCGATTTTGCCTATCGTCATGATCGAAAGCTCGGTTGCAGATGCCAGATCCGCACGCGTGATGGACGGACTTTCGCATAAGGCGGCAAAGCAAGAGAGCAGATTTTCACGGCGGAATCCGCTGAACGCCGGGTGAATATGTTCGGAATAATGCTCGCTTTTATTAGACATGGGTACACTCCAAAATGGGAATAACTGGTAAATCTGATGTTATTATACTCATAAATTCATGTTTCGTCAAGAGAAAAAAGTCGAAAATAAAATAAAATTTTAAAGGTGGGCAAGTTATTCGGGAAGCAGCAGGGAAGTCCGCAAGGACGGTTGAGGGCGACTGCTTTTGCGACTTGACTTTTCTTATGTCGTATGGTATACTGATCGTAGAAAATTTCTGTGAAAGTGAGAGCCTTGATGAAACATGCTGTTCGTATGATGATAATAATGCTTGCTGTTCTGTGCGCTTTGTGCGTTCTGACTGCTTGCGATGGCGAACAAACACAAGCCCAGCCTAGCGATTGGGATTTTTGTAAAATATCAATACCTGAACAGGGTGTCAAAGATGCGCAAGGTATCAAAGCCACGCAATCCTTTGCGCTGACGCACGCGGATATCCCCGCTGATCATCAAGGTGTTGCGGTGACGCATATTATGCCCGGCGCTTTTATGAACAAGGATATGCTGCAAAGCGTCACCTTTCCCGCGACCATCATCTGCATTGGCAATATGGCGTTTGCGGGCTGCTCTGCGCTGACGGCAATTGAGCTACCGGAGGGTGTGACCGAGATCGATACGCTGGCATTTGCCAACTGCACGTCCTTGACCGAGGTCAAATTGCCTGCAAGTCTGGAAAAGCTGGGCGATCACCTGTTTGACGGTTGCACCGCACTGACCACCGTGCAGTATGCCGGTACGATGGCGCAATGGGAGGCGCTTGAGCAGCTTTACCCAAACTGGAATCAATATACCAAGCATTTGATCGTGGTTTGCCCGGACGGCGAGATTGCGCCGCAGTAAGAGGGAAACGATGAAAAAGCTGGTGATTCTGTCCGCTGCGTGCGGCGTGGGAAAAAGTGCGGTGACAGACGCTCTGCACGGTAGCGATTTGCTGCAGGGCTTTGTCTGCATGGGTAGCGATGAAATGGGGCTGAACTGGTGGGATTACGCCGGTACGGATCATGAATTTGGCTACATTCAAGACGGCATGGACGAGGCTTTGCGCCGCGCAGGGGAGCGCAATCTGCTCTTTACCACCTGTATGAGTCCTGTGGATTTTTACGCCAAGATGCGCTTGCCGGAGAACATTGGGGCGACGTATCTGATCGGCATGACCTGCTCGGCTGACGAGGTGCGCGCAAGGCTTTTGGCGCGTCCTGCCGAGCGCATGTGCGGCAGCGAGGCGTTTATTCAAAGCCAGATCGAGTATAACGGCTGGTTTTTGCAAAATGCGGGCAAATTTGCGCTGCATATCGATAATACCAATGAAACCGTGCAGCAGACCGCTGCGCGGATTGCAGCGTTTGTAAACGGTTTAAAGGAGGAAGAGAACGCATGAAAAAGCATGTTATGTTGCTATGCCTGGCTCTGCTTGCGCTTACACTTTGTGCATGTTCGGTGCAAAATCCCATGCAGGATGCGCTGACTGCCACGCGCAATACGGGCAGCATTGAGATTTATGTGAATTCCACCGCTGCTGTTTACGTGATCACCGACCGCGAGGTTGTGCGTGAGATCTGCGACACCTTTGGCGCGTTGGAGCTGGAAAAGGTCAAGATCACTGAGCCGCTTGGCGTGTCGTACACCGTCAGCTTTTGCAATGCAAACGGTGTTGTGACCGAGAGGTTGCTAGTGGTTGCAGGCTATAACGTGATCGATTTTGGCGATTTGTACCGCGTGCAGGACGATTTTGACGTGCACGCTTACGTGGAGAGCTTGATCGAGGGCGCGCAGAAAAAATAAGGAGACAGCATGAACGACTCTATCAGACCCATCACCGCCGCTGACAGGGAAGCGGTCATTGCGCTTATGCGCGAGTTTTACGCCACGCCTTACGTTTCCTCAAACGGCTCGGACGAGATTTTTTGTGCCGACGTGGACGCTTGCATTGCGGGCAACCCATACGTAGAGGGCTACGTGTTTGAGGTGGAGAGCATTGTGCAAGGCTACGCCATGCTGGCAAGAAGCTATTCCACCGAATTTGGCAAGCCCTGCATCTGGCTGGAGGATATTTATATCCGCGAGTGCTGCCGTGGCAAGGGGCTTGGCAGCCGTTTTATCGAGCAGATCAGCAAAGCAAATCCGGGATCGCTTTTGCGCCTGGAGGTCGAGGCGGAAAACGAGTACGCCATTCGCGTCTACGAGCGCGCCGGCTTTGATTTTCTGCCGTACTTGGAGATGAAAAAGCATACGTAACCACTCTACCGCAGGTTGATCCTCCCCATATCTACCGGTGGTATGTTGATTTGTTACGCAAAACCGTATAAGATATTCGTGAAAGGAGGGAATAGAATGGATCAGATTAAGATCGGCAGATTTATTGCCGAGTGCAGAAGGCTGCAGGGCTTGACCCAGGCGCAGCTGGCAGAAAAGCTGAACATTACGGACAGAGCGGTATCCAAGTGGGAAACGGGCAGATCGTTGCCCGATGTTGCTTTGATGCTTGCGCTGTGCGAGATCCTCGATATCAGTGTAAACGAATTGTTGAATGGGGAGAGAGTAACAATGGAAAACAATCAAGAAAAGAACGAGCAGCTGTTGTTGGAAATGGCAAAGGAAATTGAAAGAAAAAACAAAACGATATGGTCTGCGATGTGGGCAATTATGACAGTCAGCATCATCGGGTTGCTTGCGGGCCTTTTTGCGGCAGCATTTTTTGTGCCGGAGGGTCCCTGGCAGCTGGTCGTCATTCTTGCGGTAGTCGTCGTATTTTTGATTCCGTGCTTTTACGCCCTGAAGCTGGAGGTTAGCGTGGGTGCGTACAAGTGCAAAAATTGCGGGTGCGAAATCGTGCCCACCTACAAGGAGGCACTTAACGCCATGCACAGAGGTACGACGCGGTATCTCAAATGCCCCAAGTGCAACAAGCGCACGTGGTGCAAAAAGGTGCTCAAAAGATAAGATCGAACGAAAGTGGTGACCGACGGTTGCCACTTTTTTGTATTTACACAAAATTTACAATTGATGATCTTGCCCTCAAGCGACAGGGTGGCGCGCTAAAATTGCGTGATTTTTACACGAAAAGTCGCCTTTTTTTGTGAAAAACATGACGAAAATTTCACAAACCTATAGACTTTTATTAAATTATATGATATAATAAACTGGTTATTTTATAAAGTAATTCACAGGAGGAATTTACCACCATGAAAAAGAAATTGACTACGGTTGAATTTCGTGGCACTCCCGAGCAAGAAGCTCAGTTGCTTGCAGTGATCGAAAAGTATAAGGGCATTCCCGGCGCGACCATGCCCATTATGCAGGAAGCTCAGGCAATTTACGGCTATCTGCCCTACGAAGTGCAGAAGATCATTGCAGAGAAGACCGGCACTCCCGTTGAGAAGATCTACGGCATTGCTACCTTCTATGCACAGTTCAAGCTCAATCCCGACGGTGATATCGCAGTTGCGGTTTGCCTGGGTACTGCTTGCTACGTTAAGGGCTCCGGCGACATTATTAACAAGTTCTCTGAGCTGCTGGGCGTTCCCGTTGGAAGCACCTCTGCTGACGGCAGATACTCTCTGGAAGCTACCAGATGTATCGGTGCTTGCGGTCTTGCTCCCGTACTGACCGTGAACGGCGAGGTTTACGGCAGACTGACTGTTGCAGACGTTCCCGAAATTCTCAAGAAGTATATCTAATTCCCCCCTTTCTAAATCCGCGGAGCTTCCGCAAATGAACGGAGAAAAATATGAAGATCAGCGAAATCAGTAAACTTTTGGACGCAGAGCTGCTTGCCGGCGAAGAGCACCTGGATAGTGACGTGATCTCGGCTTGCTGCAGCGATATGATGAGCGACGTGCTCGCATATGTCAAGGACCAAGGAGTACTCATCACGGGTCTGATCAATTCGCAGGTCATTCGCACCGCGAATATGATGGACATGATCTGCATCGTTTTCGTCAGAGGCAAAAAGCCGACTGAGGAGATGGTCGAGCTGGCAAAGGAGTGCGGCATTGCCGTTATGTGCAGCGATAAGCGCGCGTTTGAGGCAAGTGGAATTCTGTATGCTGCAGGGCTGTCCCATACGGGAGGTCATTGATGTCTGACGTTGTAAAGTTCCGTTTCGATGTAGACGGCTCGGATTTTTCCAGCGCAGGCGCTGCATCGGTCACGGTCAAGAAAAAACTGCGTCAGCTCGGATATTCGCCTGATGTCATTCGTCGCGTGTCCATTGCGATGTATGAGGGCGAGATCAATATGGTCATTCACGCAAACGGCGGCGTTGCCGAGGTTGAGGCGTCGGATGATAAGATCGTTATCGTGTTGGCTGACAAGGGACCGGGTATTCCGGACGTGGAGCTTGCCATGCAGGCGGGGTATTCCACGGCAAAGGATCATATCCGGAATTTGGGCTTTGGTGCCGGTATGGGCCTGCCCAATATGATCAAATATACGGACGATCTGAGGATCGATACCGTAGTCGGAGAGGGAACGACCATTACGATGATCGTTCTGCTTTGACAGAAAATTTCATCAATTGATGCGAGGTGTGTATGATACGAGAGTACGAGCACTCGGTGTCACTTGATATCGAAAAATGCAAGGGTTGTACGGCGTGCTTAAAGCGCTGCCCGACCGAGGCGATCCGTATTCGTGACGGACACGCGGTCATCAATCCCAAACGATGCATCGACTGCGGGGAATGCATTCGCGTTTGCCCCTATAAGGCAAAAAAAGCCACACACGATGCATTGAGTGTGTTGAACGATTACAAGTATACCGTTGCGCTGCCTGCCCCCTCGCTCTACGGTCAGTTTAATAACCTGGACAATATCGGCTATATCATCCGCGGTCTTTTGGACCTTGGATTTGACGATGTGTTCGAGGTTGCGTGTGCCGCAGAGCTTGTCAGTGCCTATACGCGCAAATACATCAACCGAGAAGACGTGAAAAAGCCCGTGATCAGTTCGGCTTGTCCGACCATCATGCGCTTGATCAGTACCAATTACCCCTACTTGTGTGAGAATATCATGCCAATGCTTTCGCCTATGGATATTGCCGCTATGCTGGCAAGGGAAAAGGCGATGGCAGAGCATCCCGAGCTTAAGGATGAGGACATTGGCATTATCTTTATCTCACCCTGTCCCGCCAAGGTCAGTTACGTCAAGAACAACTTTGCGGGCGAGCGAAATTTTGTCTCCGCAACCGTTTCGGTCAGAGATATTTATTTTGCATTGCTGGACAAAATGAACAGCTATCTGGAAGAGCCTTACGAGGTCACTGAAGCAGGTATTATCGGTATCGGCTGGGCGACCACGGGCGGCGAATCCACCGCAATTCTCAACGACCGCTACTTAGCAGCGGACGGAATTGAAAACTGTATCCGCGTGCTTGACCGCATTGACAGCGCGGACATCACAACGCTGGATTTTGTAGAGCTCAACGCTTGCAGCGGCGGCTGCGTGGGCGGCGCAATGACGGTGGCAAACCCCTACATTGCTCAAGCCAGACTGCAATCGCTCAAGCGCTATTTGCCCGTTTCCCCCCACAGACCCGCAAGCGATTGGATCCCCGATAAGTATTTCCACGAGAAAGAGATCGAGTACAATCCCTACGGCTTGCTTTCCTCGGACAGAAAGACCGCCATGCGCATGATGAGTGACATTGAGTGCATCGGCAAGTCATTGCCCGGACTGGATTGCGGCTCGTGCGGCGCTCCCAACTGTATGGCGTTTGCCGAGGACATCGTCAAATGCGAAGCAGGTGCGGACGAATGCACGGTCATGCTTAAGCGTCTGATGAAGGAACGCGGTATTGAGACCGAGCGAGAAGAAATTCTTGCAAGGTTTGATAAGATCATTCAAGACAATCACCGCAGCGAGGAGGTATGATGCCAATGAAGCTGGAAGCTTTACAGGACTTGCTTGGCGCGCGCGTGCTTTGCGGCACGGCGACCGGTGAATTTGACAGTGTGTATATGGGCGATCTGCTCAGCCGCGCCATGAGTCGCGTGGAGGCAGGATGCGCGTGGGTCACCATTATGGCAAATATCAACGTTGTGGCGGTCGCCAATCTGACTGAGCCTGCGGTTATTATCTTGGCAGAGGACGTCAAAATGCAGCAGGACGTGCTGGATGCGGCAGAGGAGAATGGCGTCCTTGTCATGAGTACTCCTATGTCTGCGTACGAGATCTGTTGCGCCATCGGTAAGATGGCACAGGAGTAAAGACGTGAGCCTGTATCGGTGCGATCTGCACCTGCATTCCTGTCTATCTCCCTGTGGGGACGAGGACATGACACCGGGCAACATCGTAGGTATGTCACTGCTGAACGGATTGCAGATCGTGGCGTTAACCGACCATAATTCCACCAAAAATTGCCCCGCATTTTTTAAGATCGCAAAGGCAAACGGCATCATTCCCGTAGCGGGCATGGAGCTGACAACGGCAGAGGACGTTCACGCGCTTTGCCTGTTTCGCGATCTGGAGAGTGCCATGGCTTTTGGGGAATACGTAGACGCGCATCGATTCAAGATCCGGAATCAGCCCGAAATATTCGGTCATCAAACCATTACGGATGAGAACGACGAGATGATCGGGGAAGAGCCGTATCTGCTGCTCAATGCATCGTACCTGTCCTTGGAGGAGGCGTATGCCGAGGTCCGGAAACGGGGAGGTGTGTGTTATCCCGCTCATATCGACCGTGCCTCAAACGGAATCATTGCCATGCTGGGTGATTTTCCACCTGATCCGCACTTTACCGCCTTTGAGCTGCGTGACGGTGCATGCCTGGACGATTGTCTTGCAAAGCATCCCGTCATCCATGAGCGCGGACTTGCTTACGTGGTATCCTCGGATGCACATTATCTGACGGATATTGCCGAAGAAGGCTTTGCTATTGAGCTTGACGATGAGCCGTATTCCTCGCAAAGGGTCCGTGATAAGCTGATCGATTATTTGCTTGGAAAGAAAGGAGACTGAAAATATGGACGAGCTTTCGCTTTACGTATTGGATATCACCATGAATTCGGTTCGGGCAGGGGCAACGCTCATTTCGATCAAGTTAATTGAGCAGGGCGAATGGCTGCAGTTTTGCGTAAGCGACAACGGCTGCGGCATGACAGAAGAGCAGCTGGAAAAGCTGGCAAATCCGTTTTTTACAACCAGAAAGACCCGAAAGGTGGGGCTGGGCATTCCGTTTTTGAAAATGCTTGCTGAAATGACGGGCGGCGTGGTGGAGATCACCTCGGTGCACGAGTCACAAAGTGAGCAGCATGGCACGACAACCTCCGCTACCTTTGGGAAACATCATATTGACTTTATTCCGCTTGGGAATATGGTAGAAACCATCAAAACGCTGATCCAGGGATCACCCGAGATCGATTTTGAGTATCTGCACAAAACCGAGCAGGGAGAGGTCACCTTATCCACACGCGAGCTGCGTGAGGTACTGGGCGAGGAGATCTCGCTTGGCGAGCCCGAGATCCTTTCCTGGATCGGCTCTTATCTGGAAGAGCAGTACCAAGGGCTCGAATAAAATCGAAATTAAAAAATTTATAATTATATTTCTGAAAGGATCATTACAAAATGAAGTCACTTGAAGAGCTGAAGGCCATTAAGGCCAAAATGCAGGACAAGGTTGTTCTGCGCAAATCCAGCGGTGATGTCCGTATCGTAGTCGGCATGGCTACTTGCGGTATCGCAGCAGGTGCACGTCCCGTTCTCAACGCCTTTGTAGAGGGTATTACCGAAGCAGGCCTGGGCGAGAGTGTTATCGTTACCCAGACCGGTTGTATCGGCATTTGCCAGTACGAGCCCGTTGTTGAGGTTTACACCAAGGACGCGGAAAAGGTTACCTACGTAAAGATGACTGCAGAAAAGGCAGCAGAGGTAATCGAAAAGCACATCAAGGGCGGCAAGCCTGTTGCTGAGTACACCATCAGCGCAAACAAGTAATCAAGGAGGATTAAAGAGTTATGATTCGTTCTCACGTACTGATTTGCGGCGGTACCGGCTGTAGCTCTTCGGGCAGCGTTAAGCTGAGCGAAAAGCTGGCAGAGGAACTCAAGGCAAAGGGTCTTGATGAGGAAATCAAGATCGTTCTGACCGGTTGCTTCGGTCTTTGCGCACTCGGTCCGATCATGATCGTATATCCCGAGGGCACCTTCTATTCCAGAGTTACCCTGGATGATATTCCCGAGATCGTTTCCGAGCACCTGGAGAAGGGTAGAATTGTTGAGCGTCTGGTTTACAATGAGACTGCTGAAGCAGAAAGCGGCGAGGCTGAGCCCGAGATCGCTTCTCTGAGCGAAACCACCTTCTATAAGAAGCAGAGACGTGTAGCACTGCGTAACTGCGGTGTTATCAACCCTGAAAATATTGACGAGTACATCGCAATGGACGGTTATTTCGCTCTGGAAAAGTGTCTGCGCGAAATGACCCCCGATGACGTTATCCAGACCATTCTGGATTCCGGTCTGCGCGGTCGTGGCGGCGGCGGTTTCCCCACGGGTCTGAAGTGGAAGTTCGCTTCCGGCAACAGAGGCAACGTTAAGAAGTACGTTGCATGTAACGCAGACGAGGGCGACCCCGGCGCGTTCATGGACCGTTCCATTCTGGAGGGCGACCCCCACGCTGTTATCGAGGCTATGGCAATTGCTGCTTACGCTATCGGCGCTGACGAGGGTTACGTATACGTTCGTGCTGAGTACCCCATCGCAGTAAACCGTCTGCAGATCGCTATCGATCAGGCAAGAGAGTACGGCCTGCTGGGTAAGAACATTTTCGGTACTGACTTCAACTTTGATATGCAGATCCGTCTTGGCGCAGGCGCATTCGTTTGCGGTGAGGAAACTGCACTTATGACCTCTATTGAGGGTAACCGTGGTGAGCCCAGACCTCGTCCTCCTTTCCCGGCGGTCAAGGGTCTGTTCGCACAGCCTACCGTACTGAACAACGTAGAAACCTACGCAAACATTCCTCAGATCATTCTCAAGGGCGTTGATTGGTTCACCTCTATGGGTACCGAGAAGTCCAAGGGCACCAAGGTATTTGCATTGGGCGGCAAGATCACCAACACAGGTCTTGTTGAGGTTCCCATGGGTACCACCCTGCGCGAAGTTATCGAGGAGATCGGTGGCGGCATTCCCAACGGCAAGAAGTTCAAGGCTGCACAGACCGGTGGTCCTTCCGGCGGTTGTATTCCCGCAAGCCTTATCAACACCGAGGTTGATTACGACAACCTTACTGCTCTTGGCTGTATGATGGGATCCGGCGGTCTTATCGGTATGGACGAGGACAACTGTATGGTTGATATGGCTAAGTTCTTCCTTGAGTTCACCGTTGACGAGTCCTGCGGTAAGTGTACTCCCTGCCGTGTTGGTACCAGAAGACTTCTTGAGATGCTTGAGAAGATCACTGCCGGCAAGGGCACTCTTGAGGAT
>JAZRQR010000095.1:0-2567 GCA_045650025.1 Eubacteriales bacterium | reverse complement strand
AACTATCTATAAAAGCAATCAAGGACTGCATCCAAGTGATACAGTCCTTGATTTTTGCGAAATTCTCCGCTTATTTTGCAGCCCCATGGGAGGCGGATATTTTTATAACTCAAACAGCTTAATCATAGCAATCGCACTGCCGCCTTCGTACTCGCGCACCTCGCCAAGGGCAAAGAAATGCCCATCGGCGTCGCAGATTCGCACGCGCTGACCGATGGCAAAATCCGTGCGGATCTTGCTTTGATAGATCTCGCAGCCGTTGCGGCAAAGTCGTTCGTAAAAGGCGGGTAAAAGCACGTAAGGGTGCCTGATAAAGAGTATTTCAACAGGGCGCAAAAGCGCTATACGTGCATCGTCCTCCATCTGTTCCAGCTCCGCGGTTGTAATGCTCTCATCAATCGAAAATCCGCCTACCCAGATGCGCTCCAAGGTTGCCATGCAGCCGCCGCAACCAAGAGCCGCGCCAATATCGGCGCAAAGCGTGCGGATGTAGGTGCCGCCCGAGCAATCCACGGTCAATATATAATCGGTAGGGGAGTCGGTCGGCTCGCAGGAAAGGGAATAGATCTCGATCTCGCGTGCCGCTCTTTCTACCTCCACGCCACGGCGCGCCAGGTCGCACAGCTTTTGTCCGTCCACCTTGAGCGCGCTGTACATCGGCGGGATCTGCTTGATCTTGCCCACAAAACGCTTGCACGTCTCCTCAACCTCGGCAGAGGTGGGGATGGCGTCCGAGGTGGTCAGCACCTCGCCGGTTGTGTCCTCGGTATCGGTGGTCACACCCAAGCGCAGCGTTGCGCGGTAGACCTTGCGGTCGTGGCTGACGTACTCGCAAGCCTTGGCGGCTCTGCCCACCAGCACCACCAGCACGCCGGTTGCCATCGGGTCAAGCGTACCCGTGTGACCGACGCGGCGCGTGTGCAGCGCGCGGCGCACCTTGCCCACGATATCGTGCGAGGTTGCCCCTGCGTGCTTATGGATCAGCAAAATGCCGCTTGGCTCAAGATTTTGCGCACTCATGCGGGGAAGCGCACATGCGCCGAGTAGATGGGCATTCCCTTGGAAGAGAAGTTTGCCTCGTATTCGGTCATAACGTTGGTTGCAGCCAGCTCGCTTGCGTGCAGATCCTCGGTCTTCCAAACGATCTCCAGTCCGCAAGCCTCAAATTCCTCCAGGCTGAAGAAGAACAGGTCGTGGTTATCGGTCTTGAACTTGAGTATACCGCCGGGCACCAGCAGCTCGCGGTACTTCTCTAAGAAACCGCGGTGCGTCAGTCTGCGCTTTTTGTAGCCGCTCTTGGGCCACGGGTCGCTGAAGTTGAGATAAATGGTGTCAAGGGAGTGTGCGGGCAGCCATTCGGGCAGGTTCTCGGCATTGCCGATGATGAAACGCAGGTTGTCGGGACGGGTGTCCGCGCATGCGCTTGCCTTTTCCAGTGCCAGGCATGCCACGTCAGCCACGCGCTCCATGGCGATCATGTTGACCTCGGGAATTGCCGCAGCCGTGCCGCAGGCAAATGCGCCCTTGCCGCAGCCGATCTCCAGCGCCAGCGGCTTTTTCTCGGAGAAGGGGGCACAGGGATCCTGCATGAGCAGCTCGGGATGCTCGATGAGCAGGTTGGAGCAAGCGGCGATTCTCTCAGCGCCGTGCTTTTTTCTTCTCATTCTCATGGTGATTACCTCGAATTATACGTTGAAGCGGAAGAGTACGATGTCGCTGTCCTGCATGACGTATTCCTTACCCTCGCTGCGGTAAAGGCCTGCGTCCTTACAAGCGGCAACGCTGCCCAGCTTGACCAGATCGTCAAAGGATACGACCTCAGCACGGATAAAGCCGCGCTCAAAGTCACTGTGGATCTTACCTGCTGCCTGGGGAGCCTTGGTGCCCTTGGTAATGGTCCAAGCGCGAACCTCCTTGGGGCCTGCGGTCATGTAAGAGGTCAAGCCCAAGAGGGAATAGCTTGCCTTGATCAGCTTGTCAAGACCGCTCTCCTCAATGCCCATGTCCTCCATGAACATTGCCTTTTCCTCTGCATCCAGCTGTGCGATCTCGGCTTCGATGCCTGCGCAGATCCACATGATCTCGCTGTGCTCGCTCTTGGCGTATTCCTTAAGCTTTGCATAGCCCGCGTTGTCCACAGGCTCGCTGCCTGCCTCGTCCTCGCTGACGTTTGCCACGTAGATAACGGGCATACGGGTCAAGAGGTGGGTATCCGCCAAAAGCTCCTCCTCGTCGGCGGTCAGCGCAACGGTGCGCGCGCAAAGACCTTCTTCCAAAGCGGCAAGGATCTTCTTGAATACCTCCATCTGTGCGCCCAGCGACTTATCGGCACGCATAGCCTTGGTGGTGCGCTCAATTCTGCGCTCCATCATTTCCATGTCCGAAAGAATGAGCTCCATGTTAATGGTCTCCAGGTCGCGCATGGGGTCAATGTTGCCCTCCACGTGAATAATGTCGTCGTTCTCAAAGCAGCGAATGATGTGCAGGATGGCGTCACACTCGCGAATGTTGGAAAGGAACTGGTTGCCAAGACCCTCGCCCTTGGATGCGCCCTTGACAAGACCTGC
>JAZRQR010000094.1:0-36302 GCA_045650025.1 Eubacteriales bacterium | reverse complement strand
AAGGATGGCGTCGATGGTAAGGATGGCGTCGATGGTAAGGATGGCGTCGATGGCAAGGACGGAGTCGACGGCAAGGACGGAGTCGACGGCAAGGATGGTGTCGATGGCAAGGACGGAGTCGACGGCAAGGATGGTGTCGATGGCAAGGATGGCGTTGACGGTAAAGACGGAGTTGACGGCAACGGAATTGTTTCGGTGCAACTGACGTCCAGCGAAGGGCTGGTGGACACCTACACCATCACGTTTTCGGATGGTACGACCGCGACCTTTACCGTGACCAACGGTGCGGATGGAGAGACGCCTGATCTCCCTGGTCCTATCGAGCTTTTGGAAAAAGGAGAGGGCTATGTATCTCCCTCGAGTAAGGTAGGTGGATCGGTAACCTTTGGCACCTTCTCTACGCATTCGGTATACAAGATTCCGCCTTCTGTCAGCGTGTTTGTAACCATGAAAAGCGGTGGCTCTTACGGCTTTGCCCGCACGGATAAGAACGGTGTGGTGTTGGAGTGCTGCTCTAACTCCAAGTACGAAACTTATACGTTTGCAGCAACCTCTGAAACAACCTATCTGTACGTATCGGATGTCAAGGTGCAGAGCATTGAAGACGATTATGCTGCAGCGCAATCCGCGCAGAGCTACTGGGCAGGTAAGCGCATTTGGTGGTGCGGTACCTCGATCCCTGCGGGTGGATATCCGCTGTTGGTGGGCGAAGAACTGGGTGCAACAGTGTACCAGGAGGCGGTTGGTGGCTCGATGTGCCGTGCCAACGTCAGCACGGGTGACTACAATGGCGCGAATATATCCAATATCACCTCCTCGCTGTCCATGACGCTGGCTGAGGCTGAGGCGTTTATTGCCAATTACGATACACTCAAAACGCTGAGCAAAAATACCGCATGGCCGGAGGAGCTCAGCGAAAGTCAGATCAAGCGCCTGCGTGCGGGCTCATTTGAAACCAAGCTTTTGCCGTATCTGGACGGAAGCTTGCCGATGCCCGATCTGTTTGTCATTGATCATGGTCACAACGATTGGAAATACCGCGATGCAAACGGCAACATTGACATTGAGCTGGAGCCGACTGTGGAAAACATCCGCAACGGACTGTTGGCGGAGGATACTTACATGACCGCCAACGATTACGAAAATCTCAAAAAATATTTCGGTGACCTTTCGGGTATCCCCGAGGATCGCTTGGAGGAATTTGCTGCTTCGGTCAACCGTAATTGCTACAAGGGTGCGGTTAATTTCATTTTGACGCTGATTCTTTCACGCAATCCCCATGCCAGAATCGTATTTATCAGCAATTATGAGTATGAAAACGGGTATAATACGGCATATTCCAACGTCATTGATGCGCAAAAGGCGTTGGCTGAGGAATGGTGCTTCCCAATCTTTGAGATCTATAAGTATCTGGGGTACAGCGATAAGCTCATTCCCGGCTCGCAGGAGTATATGAGCAATACCTATCCCGATTATACCTTTGATCAGGATGTGACTGTGTACGAGATTTACAACGTGGATAAGGTCCACCCGAGCTCAGATACGACCGGTACGGCAAATCAGATCTATGCGGGCTTAATTGCTGAGTTTTTAAAAACGGTTCGATGAACGAATTGAATAACGAAAAAGGACTGTATCTGCGGATACAGTCCTTTTTCTATGTTTACTTGGTCAAACCATTGAGAATATCTCTTGCCATAGCGGCTTGTGCGCCAACGGCAGCCTCTGCCGCCTCGCCTGCCTTGCCGTGCAGGAATGCTGCAAGGGCAGCGGTGGTTGCTACGGTCTGCGTGTTGGTGGTGGCTGCCAGAAGTCCGCCAATCAAGCCTGCCAGAACGTCACCTGAGCCGGCGGTTGCCAGCGCGGTGCTGCCCGAAAGGTTGATAAACGTGCTCTGTGCATCCTGCGAGCGCACCAGCGTGTGTGCGTCCTTGAGCAGTACGTTGACCTTGTATTTGCCGATCAGCTTGTCAGCGCAAGCCGTCAGGTCGGCAAGCACGGTTGCGGTGGTTGCCTTTTTGCCCAGCAATCTGGCAGCCTCTGCGGGGTGAGGGGTGATCAGGGTCTGCGGCTTTTGCTTCTTGCCAACGCCCTTGAGCAGCGCGGGCTTGCCTGCAATGATGTTGAGCGCATCTGCGTCCACCACAACGGGCACCTTGGCGTGTCCGAGCACGTACTTGACGCAATACTTGGGCAGCTTACCCTTGCCCATGCCGCAGCCCAGTACAATGGCATCTGCGCGCTTGATTGCCGCCTTCAATGCCTTTTTCAGCTTGGATTTATCGTCATAGCAGGTCAGAACCGCCTCGGGGATCAGCTGCTGCAGAACGGTACGGTTTTTGGTCAGCGTCAAAATCTCCACCAGTCCTGCGCCTGCGCGGTAGGCTGCCATAGCGGCAAGGTATGCCGCGCCCGCCATACCGGGTGCGCCGCCTACGATCAGCACTCTGCCGTACGTGCCCTTGTTGGAGCGCGTAGGACGAGCGGGGAGCAGTGCGTCCAAGTCCTGCTCGAGAATTGCAGAGTAGGTAGGGGCGGGATTCTGAGGATTGCTTTGCAGACCAATGTCTGCTACCGTGATCTTACCTGCGTATTCTGCGCCGGGGTAGAGCAAAAGTCCAACCTTTTCCTGCTGCATGGTCACGGTGTGAGCGGCACACAGCGCATGCGCATCCACAACGCCCGTGCTTGCGTTGACGCCCGAGGGCATGTCAATGGCAACAACGGGGATCTCGCTTGCGTTGAGGGTATCAAAGGTGCTGCAAACGCGGCTGTCGGTCAGAGTGCCGTGCATGCCTGTGCCGTATACGGCATCCACGATCAGTGTATATGTCATCTCCTCGGGCAGCTCGGTGAGCACGGGAATATCGGCATCCACCGCCTGCTTGTAGTGCGCAAGGCATTGCTCGCTCATGACTTCGGTCTTGGGCGTGCCGATCAGCGCGGGATCGATTTCGGGAGCGGGAGGTGCATTCTTCTTGGGCTTCTTTTTGGTGGGCTCGGGAAGCGCATACAGCTCGCCCAGATACAGCACGCTGACAGAGGAGCCCGCGTCCTTGAGCAGGCTTGCCAGCGCAAAGCCATCGGCACCGTTATTTCCGCTGCCGCAGACTACCAGGGGATTACGCAAATCAAACGATTCGGCTTGCAGCACGTTCAGAACGGCGGTAGCCGCTAAGTGAATGAGACGTTGATCGGACGAGAAGCCCTGCGCGACCGTGAAAAGGTCCGCAGCCTTTGCGGCTTCTGTAGTGAAAATGTATTTCATAATGCCTCCTGTATGCTCTGTTTTTTTGGATATTACTTTTGCTTGGATTACTGAGAGATGGACTTGAGATATGCGTTGATAAAGCCGTCGAGGTCGCCGTCCATGACCTTCTGCACGTCGCCGGTCTCATAGCCGGTACGCAGGTCCTTGACAAGGGTGTAGGGCATGAAAACGTAGGAGCGGATCTGAGAGCCCCACTCGATCTTGGTCTTGTTGCCCTTGATCTCGTCAATGGTGTCAAGTCTCTCCTTGATCTTGATCTCCATGAGCTTGGACTTCAGCATGCGCATCGCGGTTTCCTTGTTCTGCAGCTGCGAACGCTCGGTCTGGCAAGCTACTACAATGCCGGTGGGCTTATGGATCAGACGAACTGCGGAGGATACCTTGTTGATGTTCTGACCGCCCGCGCCGCTGGAGTGGAAGGTGACAAAATCGTAGTCCTCTTCGCGTACGACAACGTCGTCCAGCTTATCGAACTCGGGCATGACCTCGATGGATGCAAACGAGGTCTGTCTGCGTCCTGCGGAGTCAAAGGGGGATACGCGGACGGGTCTGTGTACGCCGTTTTCGCTCTTGAGGAAGCCGTAAGCGTTCTCGCCCTCGACAAAGATGGTCGCGGACTTCAGACCCGCATCGTCACCGTCCAGCCAGTCGGTCAGCTTGACCTTAAAGCCGTTCGCCTCGCACCAGCGGTTGATCATGCGGTACAGCATCTGGCACCAGTCCTGTGCCTCGGTGCCGCCTGCGCCGGGGTGGAAGGAGATGATGGCGTTGTTTCTGTCATATTCGCCCGAGAGCAGTACCTCGGTGCGCTTCTTTTCTGCGATCGAGCTGATTTCCGCCAGCTCGCCCTGCACCTCTTCCACGCAGCTCTCGTCGTTTTCTTCGATCGCCATTTCAGCAAGCACGATGGTGTCCTCCAGACGCGTGCAAAGTGCCTCGTAGCTCTCAATCTTGTCCTTTTGCTGCTTGATGGTCTGCAGTACCTTGGAGGATTTCTCGGCATTGCCCCAGAAATCGGGATCGGAGGTCTGCTGCTCCAGCTCCTCAACCGTTGCGCGTGCCTGCTCAATCTTGAGCTGCTCGCCAAGCTCCTTGAGATCTGCTCTCATATTGACCAAAGCAAGTCTTGCTTCTTCTAATGCAACTATCATTGTTTTTTACCTGACCTTTATATAGATTTCATTTTTATTTTCGTGTTATTTGTAGAGCACCGCGAGAACGCCGTCGCGCGAAAGATCGCTGCGCAGGGTATATCCAAGCGATTTGTAGTAAGCAATGCCGTATTGCTCGGTGTCCGTGGAGGAGAAGTCCTCACGCAGATCCAATACGATGACGTTGGTGGTGGGATTTGCGGGATCCTTGTCCAGCGAGAACAGCCACGTGCGGTCGTGCAATGCCGCCAGCAGGCTATCCGAGGCGGTTACGGCTGCGTTGTCGGGCAGCGTGTCCAGCAGCTCATAGATGCGTGAAGCATCGGTCTCGGTCTGCTCCTCGGGCGAGGCGTACAGATCGATCAGGGTAGCGGCATAGGTGGTGGTGCACAGGGCGGCTACGCAAAGCGCAATAGCGGGGAGCAGGCGCGCAAGCGAGATGCCCTTGACGTGGGTGCGCAGCTGTGCCGCGCCCTTTGCAGCAAGCAGCGCAGCGGCTGCCACAGCGGGAAATGCATACGCGCAGAACACACCGCTATAGGTGGATGCGTTTGCGATCAAATGGAACAGTACCAAGGGGAAAAGCAGCACCGGCGCGGCTTTTTGCTTTGTCAGCAGCGGCAGCAGCGCAAAGGGCAGCAGTAAGAGGGAGAAGAACAGCAGCTTTTTGCCCAATTGCAAGCCAATGCCCAAGAACAGCTCGGTCAGCACGGGGCTTTGCGCAATGGCAAGGTAGACGGTGGTGGCAAGCAGCGCGGCAGCCGAAACTGCGGTGCAAATCAGCCCTGCGCGTCTGTTTTGCTTGCTTGCAAGCGTCAGATACAGGCAAACGAACAGCGCCCAGACCGTGACCTCAAAGCCGATGCATAAGCAAAGCGCCAAAGGGATCAGCGCAAGGTAGGGGTGCTTCCCCTCAAATGTGTCTGCGACCCATAACAGCAGCGGCAGCGAGAGCATGGCAAGCGCGCCACCGGTTGAGCCGCCACCCAAAAGCAGGGGGCAGAGTGCGCAAGCGGCGCACAGAGCGGCGGATTGCCAAGCGGTCAGCGCGTGTCTGCGGCAGATGCGCCAGAGCGGTACAAGTCCCGACAGCATCAGCGCGTACAAGGCAATACCAACGGCAAGCATGCTGTGATGGGAGAGGATATAGACGGGTAAGAGCAAATACCAAAGCGGGGCAAGCTGCGTGGCAAAATAGCCCTCGGGTGCGCCCGATACCAGCGTGGTAAAGGATTGCCCGCTGTGCTGCATGTAATACAGCATCTGGCCGTATTGCGCGATCGGCGTGCCGCTTGTCTGCAGGGAGTGGAGTCTGCCGTTCAGAATAAAGGCAAAGAGTGCAAGCGAGGCAGCGGCTGCCGCAAGCGCACCAAGTACGGCAAACGCGGTGGAAAGCGCAGCTTTTTCCTGCTTTTTGGGGGCAGGGGACTTACCCAATGCCCGGATGCAGGCAACAATGGCAGCGGTGCAAAGCAGCGCGAACACAAACGAGATTGCCAAGGGGCTGACGAACCGTGCGGATTGGTAGACCGTGCGCACGCCGCAGGCAAGGCAAAGGATGGGCAGCGAGAGGTAGGCGATATTCGGCAAGATCGAGCCGTAGCCGTAAATGACGATAAACGCGATGGCAAAGCAAACGGCGTATTCGGGGAAAAGCCCGACAAAGAGCCTCCATTGCAGCGCGGGGCTGGAGAGCAGCGTGATGCCGATGATGGCGCCGCTTGCAAACAGCGCGCAAAGTGCGGCAAATATGGGCAGCATCAGCTTGCTTTGCTTGACTTCTGCCGTTTTTTGTTTTTTCACATCCTCGCCTCCTTTCGCACGTGGGTATAATCATAATATTATAACATAGTTTTTTTGATTTGTAAAGGAGATTTTTTCAATTTCACATGTGCGCTGTAAAAAAATAACGCTTGACATAAGGGGCTAAAATTTGTATAATAGTATATGTAAAACTATATTCATTTTACGGAGGATTACAAAAATGAAGGTTACCAAGAACAGCATTATCGGCGACGTTTTGGATTACGATCAGGGCACTGCACGCTTCTTCTTTGAGATTGGCATGCACTGCCTGGGCTGCCCCGCTTCCAGAGGCGAGAGCATCGAGGACGCTTGCGCAGTACACGGCACCAACGCAGACGAGCTGGTAGCAAAGCTCAACGCTTACTTGGCTGATAAGTAAGCAAAACGGGGGCTGCGATTGTTTTCTTGTAGGGGAGGAATATTTGCAAGCAAATTCATCCTCCCGCACGATAACGGTCTTTGATTGCGATACCCAAACGCTTGGCCTATGCCATGATGCGTGCGGGAGGATGATATCCTCCCCTATAAGCATGCATGATGACATGGCGAAATGGTGTCACGAGCAATTTATTTTGCAGCCCCCATAGTTTTACATAACATGAGAGAAAAACGATTTGATAAACGACTGGCAGGGGCGATCCCATACCTGCGCCCGGGTAAGGTGCTCTCGGATGTGGGAACGGATCACGCGCATCTGCCTATATATGCGTGCCGGAACGGCATTTGTCCGCGCGCGGTGGCATCGGATATTAACCGCGGCCCCGTGGACAACGCGCGCCGTAATATTGCCGCGGCAGGGCTTTCGGACAAGATTGCCGCCGTGTGTACCCCGGGACTTGACGGCATTGAGCAGTATGCTCCCGAGGATATTACGATTTTCGGTATGGGCGGCGAGCTGATCGCCTCGATCATTGACGCAGCGCCCTGGACGCGCGATGGGCGCATTCGCCTTGTGCTGCAGCCCATGTCGCACGCCGAGATCTTGCGCGCGTATCTGCTGCAAAACGGATTTTGTCTGCTTGACCAGACCTTGGTCAAGGAGGATAAGGTCTACCAGATCATTTGTGCCGAGTATGACGGCGTTGTACGCCACGAGGACGATATGGCGCTGTGGTTTGGCAGCCATAACATAGAAAACATGCACCCGCTGCTTGGCGAGCTGCTGGAAAATAAACGCCGTCTTTTGCAAACAGGCGCGGACGGCAAGAGGATGGGCGGCAAGGACGCTGCGTTTGAGCTTTCGATGCTTGCTCAGATCGATGCCTTGCTGGCAAGCATCAAGGAAAAGGAGTCCGTATGACTGTAAGAGAATTTTATCGTGCGCTTTGCGCACTCGTACCCCGCGAGCTTGGTTGCGAGTGGGATAAGGATGGCATGAGCGTTTGCCCCGATCCCGAGCGAGAGGTTTCTCGCGTGCTGGTGGCGCTGGATGCCACCGCCGAGGTGGTGGACAAGGCGGTTGCCGAGGGCTATGATCTGGTCTTTACGCACCACCCCATGCTGTGGAGTGGGCTCAAGGCCGTGCTTGCCGACGATCACGACGGCGCAAAGGTGATCAAGCTGTGCCGTGCAGGCGTCAGCGCGGTTGCGTTCCATACCAGAATTGACGCAGCCCAGGGCGGCGTCAACGATATGCTGGCACAGCTGGTAGGGCTTGAAAACATTGAGGTGGCAGGCGAGGAGAATATCATGCGCGTGGGCAATCTGCCCACTCCCATGAGCGCTGCCGAATTTGCCGCAAAAGCCAAGGCGGCGCTGGACTGCCCTGCCGTGGTCTGCTCGGATGCGGGCTTGCCCGTGTACCGCGTAGCGGTGGTGGGCGGCAGCGGCAAGGATGAGATCGGCGTGGCAATGGCTGCAGGCGCAGATACCTTCCTGACGGGCGAGCTGAAATATTCCCAGCTTTCCGAGCCGCGCGGCATCAATTTGCTGGTGGCAGGTCATTTCCATACCGAAAACCCCATCTGTGAGCGTCTTTGTGCGCTGACTCACGAAATTGATTCTACCGTACACACCGACATCATTCAAAGCTGTAAAGCGACTATCATTTAAGGAGAACGATTATGACATACGTTGTTTCGGATTTACATGGCAATTACGATAAATTTCTGGCGCTGATCGACAAGATCGGGCTTAAGGATACCGACATTCTGTACGTGCTTGGTGACATTGTGGACTACGGCGAGCAGTCCATGGAGCTGATCGGTGACCTCTCGGTGCGCTACAACGTGTACGCCATTGCGGGCGAGCACGATTACCTGGCGCTGCGTATGCTCTCGGGCTTTGAAAAGATGCTTTCGGGCGGACAGGCTCCCGATGCCGACTTTATTGCGGACATGCAGGAGTGGGTCAAGAACGGCGGCCAGGCGACCTTGGACGCATTCCGCGCGCTGGATAGCGAGATGCGCGAGGGCGTGATCGATTACCTGTCCGACATGGCGCTTTACGAGCAGGTGCGTGCGGATGGCGAGGAGTACGTGCTGGTGCACGCAGGCATTGCGGACTACAAGGCCGGCACCAAGCTGGAGGATTGCGAGCCTGAGGTATTTATGACCGAGCCTCTGGATCTTTCCAAGCGTTTGTTCAAGAATAAGACCGTGGTCGTGGGTCACGTACCCACCACCGAGGAGAACGGCGGCAACGGTCGCATCTTCTTTGGAAACGGCGGCGTGAACATCAACTGCGGCGTCAAGGACGGCGGTCTGCTCGGCTGTCTGCGCCTGGACGATATGAAGGAATTTTACGTCTGATGGACAAAAAAGAGAGAGTGCTGCTCCCTCGGGGGAGTGAATATACCGTAGAGATCACCGACGTCAATAACCTGGGCAGCGGCGTGGGACGCATTGACGGCAAAACGGTGTTCGTGCGCGGCGCAGTGAGCGGTGACGCGGTGCGCGTATGCATCATCAAGGATACCGCAAGCTATGCCGTGGGCAAGCTTTTGCGTGTAGAGCGTCCCTCGGACGTGCGTGCACAGGAGATTTTTTGCACAGCCCCCGATGCTTGCGGCGGCTGCGTGCACCGCTACGTGACCTATGAGCACGAGCTGGATAGCAAGCGCAGCTACGTGCAGCACGCCTTTATCAAGGTGGGGCTGGCAGACGTGGCGGTCGCGCCCGTGCGTACCACGGGGCAGACTGCGGGATATCGCAACAAGGGGCAATACCCGGTCAAGCAGGGCAAAAGCGGCATGGAGGCAGGCTTTTTTGCCGCCAAGACGCACAATTTAGTCAAGGCGGATAAGTGTGCGCTGCAGCCCGCCATCTTTGGCGAGATCGTGGCATTCGTGTGCGCGTTTTGCGATGCCAAGGGCATCAAGGCATACGACGAAGTCACGGGCAAGGGACTTTTGCGCCACATTTACCTGCGTGCCTCCAAGGATTGCGCGCAGATCATGCTTTGCCTTGTGCTCAACGGCAAAGGATGCCCCGGTGAGCGCGAGCTGGCGGTTGCGGTGACAGAAAAATTTCCGCAGATCGTGGGCGTGGTGCTGAATTTTAACGAAAAGAATACCAACGTCGTGCTGGGCAAGGAGTACCGCACGATTTTTGGGCGCGCTTATATCGAGGACGAGCTGTGCGGCTTGACCTTTAAGATCTCGCCCGGCTCGTTCTATCAGGTCAACCGTGACGGCGCGGAGCTGCTGTACGGTCTTGCGCGCGAAAAGGCAAATCTGAGCGGCGGCGAGGTGCTGATCGACCTGTATTGCGGTACGGGTACCATCGGGCTTTCCATGGCGCACGGCGCGCAAAGCCTTGTGGGTATTGAGATCGTTGCCGAGGCGGTGGAATGCGCGCGTGAGAACGCGGCACGTAACGGCATTGAGAATGCCACCTTTATTTGCAACGATGCAGGCGACGCGCAGGTCATTTTGTCGGCTTGCGGCGGCAAGGCACCTGACGTGGCGGTCATCGACCCGCCCAGAAAAGGAAGCACCGAAGCGCTTGTTAAGTGCTTTGCCGAGCTGGAGATTCCGCGCGTGGTCTACGTTTCCTGCGACCCCGATACGCTGGCTCGCGACTGTAAATGGTTTAGAGAAAACGGCTATGAAATTGGGGAAGTCACTCCTGTCGATATGTTCCCGAGAACAGGACACGTGGAATCTGTCGTGTGTCTGACACGACAGAATGAATTGCGCTGACGCGCATGAATTGACCGCAGCGCGCTCATGAATTGCAAGCTGCGCTTGCATGAATTGCGCCTGCGGGCGCATGTAGATGAAAAGCGCAATTCAATTCATGGAGGAGGCGAAACGCCGACGAGAAATCATGGAGCCGTAGGCTTCAATTCATGACACGAAGTGTCAAATCATTTGATCGGAGGGGCACTATGAAGGAAAATATTCTTGTTGATCTTTCGAAACAATTTGCGGTAGATATTGTGAATCTTTGCACCGACATCAAAGAAAATCGCAAGGGCAATGTGCTTTTGAATCAAATATTGCGCAGCGGAACCAGTATTGGAGCAAATATTCATGAGGCAAATTATGCTGCCAGCAAGGCGGATTTTATCAATAAATTTCAAATTGCGCTCAAAGAATGCTACGAAACGGATTATTGGCTCGGTTTGTTTAAGGATACGCACATGATAACCGAGGAAGAGTACAAGGATTTGTTTGCAAAATGCAGCAAAATCCGCAAATTGCTTATATCCTCTATCACCACCGCAAAGGAAAGCATGCTATGAAAAAACGCATTTTTGCCTTTCATAGCAGATTAGATCCACACACTTTTGGCGTGAGAATACAAGAAGAAGCCAAACAATCACATTTACCAATTGAGCAATCCGAAAATATATTTAATTTGCGTATTGACAGCAATCACGGAGGTCAAGTTTTCTATCAGGCTCGCATATCCGCAGACGAGCATGGTGGCTCTTTTATAGAAGGGGAGATAATTGCTATCCCCTGGAATGAAGCCAAAGAAAGAACTAAATTTCAAAAAGTTATGGAAGTGCTTGGTTACATAGTTGGTGGTATTGTTTTGTCCCCTATTATCATTTTGGCTTTTCTAATTTTGGGATTTGATGAATTGTTTTGGCTGTTCAAAAATAAGAGAAAAAGAGAGTTGCCGAGAGATGAGAAAAATCTACTTGATTTCATGATAAATAAAATGTGTTGCGAGCAAAAGTGAGACTTTAAGGGATTACAACCCCCATTTTTGACCTGTTTTGAGACCTTTTGGAGTCCCCACCCACGTAGAATCTGTCGTGTGTCTGACAAGGTCAGACACGACGACGTGATATGCACCCTTCGGGTGCGTGGGTTGAAGGCATCGCGTTGAAAAACCAATAATCTATAGACTGTTTCACGAAAGGAGCCCCTATGCGACTGTTTCATACCACGTTGCACGTCGGTGCAGATGCGCCGTTTCGTGCGATTCATGTGTCCGATACGCATCTGACGCGGGCGGACGAGCGCGACGGCGCGCGCAAGGCTGCGCTGGTGGATTGGCGTTTGCCGTCTTTCCCCGAGGCGCAAGACGTACTCCATGAAGTAGGGAATCTGGCAGACGAGATGGGTGTGCCCATCCTGCACACGGGCGATTTGATGGATTTTGTTTCTCTTGCCAACCTGGAGGCGGTCAAGGCGTTTGCCGATGCGCACGACGTTTTTATGGCGGCAGGAAATCACGAATTTTCTCTGTACGTAGGCGAGGCAAAGGAGGACGCGGCGTACCGTAACCAAAGTCTGGACGCGGTGCAGAGCGTGTTCCAAAACAACATTCGTATGTCCTCGCGCATCATCGGTGGCGTCAATTTCGTGGCACTGGATAACGGATATTACACCTTTGAGCCGGAGCAGTTTGCTTTTCTCAAAGCCGAGGTGGCACGTGGCTTGCCTGTTGTGCTGATGATGCACGTGCCGCTCTATACACCGGAATATTATGAGCTTATGATGGGTCTTGCGCCCTGCGCATACCTTGTGGGTGTGCCCGAGGATAAGATGCGCTGCTATCCGCCCGATCGCTACGAGCAGCAGCTTGCAGACGTGCTGACCCTGGAAATGATGGAGTACATCGCATCCCGGCCTGCGATCAAGGCGATTCTGACCGGGCACAATCATTTTTGCTATGAAAGCACCTTTGCAGGGCGCATCCCGCAGCTGACGGTCGGCTGTACGCAAGCAAGGGTGATTGAGTTTGTGTAAAGATATACTTTTGAAAGGGAAAACTTATGGCAAAGACTGCGTCGATCCCGATGGGGATGGTGTTTCGGAAATTCTACTGCTGTAAATGTGGTACAAAACTCAAAAATAATCCCATCACGCGCACGCTGCGCCCGGGCGACCCCGGATATCATCAAGCGCGCAAGGTGGGCAAAACGTATTATGTCGGTGACGTGCAGCACACCGAGTATAATTTCAAGTGCCCATATTGTACAAGTGAAACCGAATATGACGAGCAATGCGTATATACGCTGATTCAAAAAAAGCTCGGCAGGCGCGTGCTGATCGACGAGGAGATCAAGGAATACAAGCCTTGGGCAACTGCGGCACAGGACAAAAGGGATATGATCACCAAGGTGTGCAGTATCGTCGGGTTCGGTATCCTTGTGCTGGTGATCGCTCTTCTGGCTGAGACATTTGGGAAGTAATCTGTTAGGAGAGCATCCCGCTATGTGTCATCCTGAGCGGAGAGGAATTTCACCGCCGAGCGGTGAAATGGAACGAAGTCGAAGTTTTGGTGAGGGAGCGGCAATGTGCCGCGAGCCGATCCAAAACCAACGAGGAAAATCGCATAGCGATTTGACGAGGAAGGGATCTCCGAACGGTTTTTGACACGCCTGCCTGCATAAAGAAATATTTGAATGTAATCGCTACAGCATCACTTTGAAAATGTAACAAAGGCTAAGCAGACATTGAGAAAACTCATTAGAGATCCCGCATCGCGCTGATGCGCTCGCGCTTTTGCTTTATTCCGTGTCCTGCTTGCGCGACGGACACTTCATGCCGCAAAAGTTCGATTCCGCGCTACGCGCTCCACTCAGGATGACACACAAGGTGTCGGTTGGCGCAGGTCGACACACAGGAGGAGCTATGTATTACGTTTACATACTCACAAACAAAACGAACGCTGTCATGTACGTAGGGGTAACCGATGATTTGCATAGAAGACTATGTGAACACAAAAGCGAGCAGATTGATGGGTTTACCAAACAATACCACGTTCATAAGCTCGTTTATTATGAGGAATATTCCGAAATAAACCTTGCGATTGCAAGAGAAAAGCAATTGAAGCACTGGTCGCGTTCTAAGAAAAATTTGTTGGTTGAAACGAAAAATCCAAACCGGGATGATTGGGGCGAAGGCTTTTATTAAATGCACGCCCAATATGAAAGGAGCCCACTATGAATTACGCTTACCACTATCTCCCCGCGGGGGCTGCCCGTTATACGGGTGTGGCTGACGCGCATGCGCGTTTTATCATTGAAAAGCAGCTCAAGGATCGCGTGTCCTGGGAAAAGTTCGTGCAGGTCTTTGCCGAGCGTCCCGACAACTGCGACTGGGGCTGGAGAGGCGAGTATTACGGCAAGATGATGCGCGGCGCGTGCCTGTCCTATCGCTATGCGCCCGATGAGGAGCTTTATGAAATTCTGTATAAGACGGTTTCGGGCTTGCTTGACACGCAGGACGAGTTGGGCAGAATTGCCTCCTACCCCGTATCGCACGAGTTTGGCGGTTGGGATATCTGGGCGCGCAAGTACGTGCTGGTGGGCAGCCTGTATTTCTACGGCATCTGCCGTGACGAGGCGTTCAAGGTGCGCATTCTCGACTGCATGGAAAAGCACGTGGACTATCTGATCGCCAAGATCGGCAACGGCGAGGGGCAAAAGTCGATTCTTGACACCTCTGCCGCTTGGGGCGGACTCAACTCCAGTACCATCCTTGAGCCCGTAATCGAGCTTTACAAGCTGACGGGCAAGCAGAAATTCCTGGACTTTGGCAAATACGTGCTGGATCAGGGCGGCTGCCATGGCGGTAATCTCTTGGAGCTTGCCGAGGCGGACGAGATTTGTCCTTACCAATATCCGCAGGTCAAGGCGTATGAAATGATGTCCTATTTTGAGGGCGCGCTTGCTTACTATGAAGTGACGGGCGAGGAGCGCTACTTACATATCGTGGAGAAATTTATGCGCGCGGTGGAAAAGAGCGATATTACCATCATCGGGTGCGCAGGCTGCACGCACGAGCTGTTTGACCACTCGGGCGTGATGCAGACGGTGCAGGTGGAGGATAACGCCATCATGCAGGAGACCTGCGTGACCGTGACGTGGATGCGCCTTTGCGAGCGTCTTTTGCGCTTGACCGGCAAGGAATGGTACGCAGGGCAGATCGAAAAGGCGGCGTACAATGCGCTGTACGGCAGCATTAACGTGTACGGCTTGGATCAGTACAGCCGTGAGGAAAAGAAGATGCACCCCGGCTTGCCCTTTGACAGCTATAGCCCCTTGGTGTACCAGCCCCGCGGCATTGGCATCGGCGGCTTTAAGAAGTTCAGCTCGGGCGGCTATTACGGCTGCTGCGCTTGCATTGGCGCGGCAGGCACGGCACTGTTCCCCTTGATCGGTGTGCTTTCTTATAAAGATGGCTTTGTATTCAACGGCTACCACGGTGGCAACGTGCAGGCTACTACGCCCGCAGGCAACCCCGTGACCTTTACGCTCTCGGGCGACTATGAGGGCGAGGGGGAGGTGCAGATCAAGATCGGTCTGTCCGCTCCCGAGAACTTTGCCATCAAGCTGCGTGTGCCCACATGGAGCAATGATCCCGTGCTGACCCTGAACGGTGAGCAATTGACGGCAACCAAGGGCTACGTACAGCTTGCGAGCACTTGGCATGACGGAGACGAGACCACACTCTCGCTGCATCCCGAGGTCAAGCGCGAGCTGCTGGGCGGTAAGCAGGCGTACGTATACGGCTGCATCGTGCTGGCACGCGATGAGCAGAAAGAGCCCGGCGACATCAACGCACCCTTCGTGCCCGTGGAGACGGACGGCGGATTTGCGCTGGCGAAGATCGAGCCAGCGCCCGGTGAGATGGTGCGCTTTGTGCTGGAGAGTGACAAGGGACAAATTTTGTTGACCGACTACGCTTGGTGCGGCAAGCACTGGAATGAGCAGCATGCCCGTATTTCGGTCTGGCTGCCGATGGAGGAATAAAATATGAAGATTTTAATGCTTGGTAACAGCTATACATACTTTTTTGATATGCCCAAGATCCTGCAGGGCTTGTTTGACGCCAACGGCGTGGACGCCAAGGTGGACTCCATCACCGCAGGCGGCAGAGAGCTGACGCAGAATATTGACGAGAACGACGAGCTGCACGCGCAGATCGTCAAGGCTTGCGCCGAGAACGCTTACGACGTGCTGGTGCTGCAGGAGCAGAGCTCCAAGGCAATGGAGTATTACCGCGAATTTTTGCACGGCGTGAGCGGTTGCATTTCGCTGGTGTCTCCCAAGCGCACCGTGCTGTACGCGACCTGGGGACGCAAGGAAGGCTGCGACCTGCTGGACTATTTCGGCTGGACCAATCAGACCATGACCGATGGTTTGGCGGCTTCCTACGATGCCGCAGCCAGAAAATGCGGTGCGACCTGTGCACACGTGGGTAAGAGCTTTGCTGCCATTCGCGCAGAGGGCATTGACGCCGAGCTGTACGATCCTGACCTCTCGCACCCGTCCTATGCGGGCAGCTGCGTGGCGGCTATGGCACTGTATAAGACCATTGTGGGCAACGTGCCCGAGAACCTTTGCTCGCTGACGCTGGACGCGCAGACGGCTGCTGCGCTTTGCGCGGTCGTAGCGCGCGTGGCGTAAGAGGCACGCGGTGTTACTGTACATCATTCGCCATGGAGATCCCGATTACACCACCGACACGCTGACCGAACGCGGCTGGGCGCAGGCGGAGGCGGTGGGCAAGCGTCTTGCGGCATCGGGCATTGATCGCGTGTTTTCCTCGCCCATGGGCAGGGCAAAGCAAACCGCCCAGCCGACCTGTCGCCTTTTGGGGCTGGACTATAGCATTGAGGAGTGGTCGCACGAGATCGGTGACGAGCACAGACTGACCCCCTATCCCGATGGCAACCTCAAATCGGTTTCCTTGGTGGACCGCGTGGATCTGCGCCGCGGCGGTGCTGTCGATCTGGACTATGCGCACGCCTTTGATGCGCCCGGGTTTTCCGAGTCCGGCATGGCGGATGCGCTGGATAAGATCAGCTCGGGGGCGCGCGATTTTCTCGAACGCCTTGGATACAAGGAAGAGGACGGCGTGTACCGCATTACCGAGCCCAACGAGGACAAGGTGGCGCTGTTCTGCCATGCGGGACTTGGCAGAATTTTGATCGGCTATCTGTTACATATTCCGCTGCACCTGATGTGGGCGGGCTTTAATTACAACCACACGGGTGTGACCGTGATCGAATTTCGCAACCAGAAGAGCGGATTCACCGTGCCGCGCATGCTGTGCTATTCGGATACCTCGCATTTGTATGCGCACGGACCCGATATGCGTTATAGCGGCAGATTTGAAATCTAAAGGAGACCTATATGAAAAGAATTGTTACAGCATTTGGTGCGCTGCTCTTGATCTTCGCGCTGCTTTGCAGCTGCGATGCAAAATCCGGTATAGAGGAGATCACGAGCGCGGTTGCGGATTCCGAGGTGCTCAGCGAGCTGTTCACCACGGCAGAGCCGGAGACCGAAGCGCCTGCTGATTCGGAATCGACCTCTGCACCCGAAACCGAAACAGAAACCGAAACTGAAACTGAAACTGAAACTGAAACCGAGACCGAGACCGAGACCGAGGAGGAGACCTTCTTTAACTCGGAGGTCGACCCCTACGTCAACATGTCTGCTGCGGAGTTTTACAGCGACTACGAGCCCGCAGAGGAATACTGGGATGCCTACTGGCGCACCCAGCACGGCTTTATGTCCGGTTCGATCGAGCCGCAGGACCAAAAGCCTACCATTGCCGAGCAGCAGCCCATGGAGGACGGCAAGCTGGTGCGTAACACGCACGCTTCCTTCTCGGATGACGGCAATACCTACTACATCGTAGACTACAACGGTGAGGTGGTCAGCAAGATCTTCAAGGGTGCTGCCTACGTCTCCTTGGAGGAGGTTGCGGCATACGTGCTTGCCTTTGGCGATATTCCCGCAAACTATTCCACCTCCAAGAGCACCAAGCCTACTGCCAGCATTTGGGGCGAGTATTTGCGTGTGAACCACACCAAGTTCTCGGGCAGTACCTCCAAGTACCCCTACGAGCCCGAGCTGCCCGACATCAGCGGCTGCGGCGGTCGCTTGCAGTATTATGAGATCGACATCGGCACGACCGGTACCGACTGCGACCCCTCGTATCGCCCTGCACTCTATAACAACGGCGTGACCATTACGCGCGGTGCAGCCCGCATCGTGTACGCGCGCTTTGATATCAACGGTGACAAGATCATTGATATCAACGAGCGCTTCGTATTCTACACCTACAACCACTACAACGATTTCCAGGAATACCTCAACTACTACGGTGGCTGGGGTGAGATGTTTGGTAATATTACGGGTGGCGGTACCATCTCCAGCAAGTACGATTACAACCCCACGCCCTACGTGCCCGTGGCACGCCGCGATTTCGTGACCGGCCAGTCGCCTGCAGCACGTATCGTGGTGTACTATTACGTACCCAAGTTTGAGCTGGATATGGTGGCGTAATTGTGTAAAAATGCGCAAAATATGTCACTTGACGATTGACAAAGCACAAAGATTTTAGTATAATACAAGTAAGATGAGCGGTGCGGAGTGCGCCGCGGAAAAGTGAGGAAAAATTATGTACCGTATCGGAATTGACCTTGGCGGAACTAACATTGCCGCAGGTATTGTTGACAGTGAGTATCGTATCGTTTGCAAGGCAAGCGTGCCCACCGAGGCACAGCGCCCCGCTGAAGAGATCGCAGCCAGCATTGCATCTCTTTGCCATAAGGTATGTGCAGATTTTGGCATTAGCGTTGAGGATATCGACGCTGTGGGCATTGCGTCCCCCGGTATCTGCGATCACGATACGGGCGTAGTGGTTTACGCAAACAATCTGCCTTTCCATCAGTTTGCTATCTGCGATCTGATCAAGAAGGATTTTCCCGCAAAGGCATTTTACATTGAAAACGACGCCAATGCAGCTGCTTGGGGCGAGGCGATCGCAGGTGCTGCAAAGGGAAGCACAAATTCGGTTATGATCACGCTGGGCACCGGTGTTGGCGGCGGTATCATCATTGATAATAAGGTATACTCCGGCTTTAACTACGCAGGCGCAGAGCTTGGTCATATCGTCATTGTCAAGAACGGCGTTCCTTGCTCCTGCGGCAGAAAGGGCTGCTGGGAGGCTTACAGCTCGGCAACCGCGCTGATCCGCATGACCCGCGAGAAGATCGAGGAATGCGAGCAGAACGGCAGAGCTACCCTGATGAGCGAAATGGTAGCGCAGAAGGGCAGAGTCTCGGGCAGAACCGCGTTTGATGCGCTGCGCGCAGGCGATGAGGCTGCGGGCGAAGTTGTGGATATGTACGTAGAGTACCTGGCAACCGGTATCGGCAACGTGATCAACATCTTCCAGCCCGAGGTTCTTTCTCTGGGCGGCGGTGTATCGGGCGAGGGCCAGTACCTGCTTGATCTGCTGATTCCCAAGGTAAGAGCAGAGCAGTACGGCGGCGGCTTGGTCAAGCTGACCGACATCCGTATCGCACAGCTTGGCAACGATGCAGGCATCGTGGGCGCAGCAGTGCTGGGGCTTTAATTTGTGATACAAATAATAAAGAGCTATTCGATAGGGTTGATAAGTTAACGGAAAAATAGCATGAATTTGTTCGGATGTGAACAGATTCATGCTATTTTGTTATGAAGACGTGAAAGAGCGTCCGTATGGGAACCCCCACCACCGCCCGTTCGCAGGCTCACTCCGCGGTCCCCCTCCCCAGCGGGGAGGCTCATTTGCGCGTCCGTTTTTGCTTATTTATCCGCTGTGACAATAGTATGTTTATCCGTCTTGCTCGTTTTTACAGTAAGGTTGCCCGATGCAAAGCCTCCCCGCTGGGGAGGGGGACCGCGGAGCGTGCTTGCACGCGGGCGGTGGTGGGGGTTCCCATACGGACGCTCTTTCACGTCTTTATAACAAAAAGCAGAAGCTGTGACTTCTGCTTTTGTTTTGTGTAGTTTTACCGCTAATTCGTCATCCCGATGAGATGGCTCTTTAGTTTATCGGTCGCAAAATAACTTAACAAGCGGTTGAGTAATAAACATAAATGCGTTAAACGATCTGGAAAATGTAGAACTTGAGGTAGTCCGTCTCGGGAACGTTCCACAAAATGGGGTGGTCGGGAGACTGCTGACGCGCCTCGATCTGGCGCAGAGAAACGCCTGCATCCTCGGCGGCGTTGTGCAGCATCTGCTTGAAATAGGTGTCGGTCATGAAGTGCGAGCAGGAGCAGGTGGCAAGATATCCGCCGCGGGGCAGCAGCTTCATGGCTTTGGAGTTGATCTCGCGGTAGCCGCGAATGGCGTTCTTGAGCGTGTCGCGGCTCTTGGTGAAGGCGGGCGGATCAAGGATGATAAAATCGTAATCGCAGGGGACTACCTTGTTTGCCATATCGGTCAAAAGCTCGAAAACGTCGGTACAAACAAAGTCCATGCGGTCGTCCAGACCGTTGGCAACTGCGTTTTTACGTGCCATATTGACTGCTTCCTGCGAAATATCCACCGCTGTGACGTGTGCGGCGCCTGCTGCAGCGGCATTGAGCGCGAAAGAACCGGTGTGCGTGAAGCAGTCGAGCACCTTTTTGCCTCTGGCAACGGCGCGGATGGCGGCTCTGTTGTACTTCTGATCCAGGAAAAAGCCGGTTTTTTGTCCGTTCACCACGTCTACGCCGTAGGTGATGCCGTTTTCCACGATCCGGGTCAGACCCGAAGCGTCCTCGGCAGGGCAAAGACCCTCGAACCAACCGGTATATTCCTCCATGCCCTCCTTTTGGCGAATGGCAACGTCGTTGCGCTCGTACACGCCGTCAATGCGCTCGCCCATGCCGCGCAAAATGTCCACCAGATCGGGGATAAGGGTGGCTTTGATGCGCTCGATACCCAGCGAAAGTGCTTGTACTACAAGGAGATTATCGAATCTGTCCACGGTCAGCCCGGGGAAGGAGTCTGCCTCGCCAAAGATCAGTCTGCAGCACTTGAAATCGTCGCCCTGCATAACGCTTTTGCGGTAGGAAACGGCATATTCCAGGCGGCGCTGCCAGAATTTGCGGTCAAAGGTGTCGTTGGCGTTGCGCGAGAGGATGCGCACGCGGATCTTGGATGCGCTGTTATAAAAGCCTGCGCCCAGGTAGCGGTCCTTGGCGGAGTAAACGTATACGATATCGCCGTCGTTGGCGGGACGATCGATGGCAGTTACCTCGTCTGCAAATACCCAGACGTGGCCACCGCGCAGCATTTTCTCGCCCTTTTCGGTGATCTTGACTTTGGAAAGGTTGGAAAGCATAATATCCTCCGGTAATGTATTGGTTTTAGTATAGCACAACGGCGCGAAATATGCAAGAGGGCGGCTTAAAAAAACGCGTGCGTGCGGTGGAAAAAGAGCGCTTTTGGGGAATTTGCGTCAAACAAAATAAAAGGGAATAAAAGGAAATAATAAAAGAAACTGGCAAAATATTGGCAAAATTCGACGCGTTACAGACAGAACGTGCGAGAAGAATATGAATTTTGTGCAAAATGTCAAGATGTAAAAATTAGACCCCGGAAATTGTGCAATAATGCCAAATATAAATGTTAAAAAATGCATAAAAAATGAATAAACGTGATTTCGTTGAGGGTAAACAAAATTTACTAATGCTGAAACTGCGACGCGAAAACGCGAGAATACTGCACAAAAACGGGCGACAAAAGCGCCACGGTGGGCGCAACTTGTGTAAAATGGGGTAAATTACAATTACAATTGCATAAAATCACGATTATGCATTTCGGTGCGTATGGTCGCGCGGACCGAAAATATTTATCTGTGAACAAACGATGAATGGTCGATTTGCTGCCAAAACGGGTGCCTGGCAGGGCTTGGGGCGCGTGGTGTTGCTTGACAGAAAGGCAACTTTGATATATAATAAGCCCATCAATATTAGGGCATTTGCGGACCGTTTCGGGTTGCTGGCAATGGCCTTATTTTTGACCGCCGATATATTTGATGAAGATTTATCGGCGTGAAAATCTAAAACGGCGGCTTACGCCGTCGAAGACAATTGCATAGCAATAATGCTGATGCCACGGGCTGTTTGCCAGGGGTTTTGTGCGCGAGCGCATGATCTCTGCGGATAAGTCGGGAGTGTAATTTGGACGCTCCGAACGGATGCTTGGTCAGTTCCCATGCGCGCGCGTGATGCGCCACGTCACGTCCGAGTATGGAGCAGCAGGCAATTTCCGCGCAAGCGGAGTCCCGCGAGTGCGGATTCTGCCCGCAGTGCATGGTATTATTGGCAAGCACCGTACCCCTAATGTGAGCCGACTTCTCATATCGGCAACTCACAGAAAATCTTGGTAGGAGGAAATTTTATGGGAAAAGCGAAATTTACTAAGCTTCTTGCTTTGGTTTTGGCTTTGACGTTCCTGGTTGGTGGCGGAACTGTGGCGATCTCTGCTGCGGATGATAGCCAGGAAACGACAACATCTGAGGAAACGAAAGACACCTTGGCTGAAATCAAAGAGCTTCTGAACGCGATTTCGTATGGCGAATACTCTGCAAAGTATTCGGGCGAGGGCTATCACAAGGCTACGCAGACCATTACGATTGATGCGCTCACCGGTTATATTGCATCCGATGCGGATGTAGCTGCCGGTGATATTCGTCCCGCAGAGAAGGACAAGGACGGCGTAGCCGAGGGCTTGTTCACGTCTTCTGAGGGCGAGGTATCTTGGATCGTAAACGTGCCGGACAGCGCAAAGTACGCGATTAAGATCGAGTACTATCCCGTTGTGGGTAAAGCTGCTGCTATCGAGCGCGTGTTCAAGATCAACGATAAGGTGCCCTTCGGCGAGGCGCGTTATCTCACACTCACCAAAAACTGGAGCAGCGAGTATCAGCTGGGTCTGTACCCGGTCGGCTCGTTGGAATCCGCTCCCGCAGACGTCGCTGCTGTGACCGAGGCGGATCTGCCTGCAGATATTGCTGCAGCGCTCAAGGATTTCCAGGCTGCTGCACAGGCTGCAGGTCTTACGACCGGCATGACCGTTAAGGAAGAGGTCAAGCAGAACATCTTCGGTAAGAACAAGACCGAGTACAACGTGTACGCAACGGTTGAGTTCCCCGCAGTATGGACTGTGGCGAACACCGAGTTCGTAGACTCTTACGGTATTCGTTTCTTCAAGAACGATATCACCAATAACGAGCTGCGTCCCACCGCTATGCAGACTCCCGAGTGGATCGAGTATAGCCTGCGTGACTCTACCGGTTACTACACCGGCGAGTACGAGTTCTACCTGGAAGCAGGCGAGAACAAGCTGACCATTCAGGGTCAGAACGAGCCTATGGTCATCAAGTCCATCACTCTGTACCCCGCAGAGGAGGTTATTTCCTATGAGGAGTACATTGCAGATCTGACCTCCAAGCTGGGCACTCTGACTGCAGGTAAGGACGAGATCAAGCTCGAGGCTGAGCACATGCACAACATGTCCTCCAAGACCATCTATGCGATTGAGGACAGAACCAATGCAGTGACCTCTCCCTCCGATACTACCCGCGTAATGCTCAACACCGTGGGCGGCGAGAAGTGGCAGGCAGCAGGTCAGTGGATCGAGTTTACCTTTACCACCACCGAGGACGGCGCGGGTATGTACGATTTCGTGACCCGCTTCAGACAGAAGGTGCTGGACGGTATGTTCGTCTGCCGTTCGCTGCAGCTGTACAGCCAGGGCCTTTCCGAGGGTGAGGCGGGCTACTACAACGGCGCACCCTTCTCCGAGGCTGAAAAGCTTCAGTACAACTATGACTCCAACTGGCAGGTAACCCAGCTGGCGTCCGATGACATTGATGCTGACGGTAAGACCAAGGAATACGCAATCTATCTGGCTGCGAACACCACTTACACGCTCAGACTTGAGGTAACCCTGGGCACCATGGGCGATATCGTCCGTGAGGTTGAAGAGGTCCTTGAGATCATCAACGACTGCTACCTGCAGATCATCCAGCTGACCGGTACTACCCCCGACGAGTACAGCGATTACAGCTTCTCTCGCGTAATGCCCGACGTCCTGGTTGACATGGTCGTTTGCTCCCGTATCCTGGACAACGACAATCCCGAAAAGTACGGCGTATCCATCGCAGAGCGTCTGACCAACATGGCAGGACAGAAGTCCTCCAACGTTGGTACTTTGCAGAAGATCGCAAAGCTGCTGCACGATATGGGTACGGATGAAGACGAGATCGCAAAGAACCTGGAAAGCTTGAAGAGCTATATCGGTACGCTGGGTACCTTCCTGGCAAGCGCTAAGACGCAGCCTCTGGAAGTTGACTACATTGTCGTTCGCGGCAGTGAGCAGTACGGTGCAGACGCTTCCGATTATAACTATAAGGTAAAGGCAAGCGCCAACATCTTCCAGGCAGCTTGGCACGAGATCAAGTCCTTCGTCATGTCCTTCTTCCGTGACTACAACTCCATGGGCTCCATGTCCGTTGTATCCGAGGATGAAGCGGTTGAGGTTTGGATCGCAACCGGTCGTGACCAGGCACAGGTTATCAGAAACCTGATCAACAACGAATTCTCCCCCTACAGCACCGTAAACGAAAAGGGTGAATACATCGGCGGTACCGCAGTCGAGCTTAAGCTGGTCGCAGGCGGCACGCTGCTGCCTTCCATTCTGGCAGGCAAGGGTCCTGACGTATACCTCGGCCTTGGCCAGGGTGACGTAATCAACTACGCAATCCGTTCCGCTCTGCTTCCCGTTGACGAGATCGCAGAGGAGGTTGGCCAAAAGAGAGGTCTGAAGGCCGGCGAGGAGTGGGAAACCACCATCAGCAGCTTCAACGATGCTGCAATGCTGGTTCTTGGCGTAGAGAACCCCGACGGTGACATGCACTATTACGGTCTGCCCGAGGCACAGGGCTTTGCAATGATGTTCGTCCGTGAGGACATCCTGGCTGAGAACGATATTCCCGTTCCCGAGACCTGGGACGACATCCTGGCTGCAATTCCTGACCTGCAGGCTAAGAACATGATGATCGGTCTTTCCACCGACTACAGCGTATTCCTCTATCAGGCAGACGGTGACCTGTATGCCGATGGCGGTATGAGAATCAACCTGGACTCCAAGAAGGGTCTGACTGCGTTCGAGAAGATGTGTAACATGTTTACACAGTACAACTTCCCCTACGTATACGACGCAGCGAACCGTTTCAGAACCGGTGAAATGCCCATTCTGATCGCGGACTACGTTGGTATGTACAACCAGCTCAAGGTATTCGCAACCGAAATCGAGGGTCTGTGGAAGTTCTATCCGATGCCCGGTACTCTGTACGTGGACGAGAACGGTGAGACTCAGATCAACAGACAGACCGTTTCCTCGGTTAACGCAAGCGTTATCGTAAAGGGCTGCAGCAACACCGAGGGCTCCTGGAACTACATCAAGTGGTTCACCGGCGCAAACTGCCAGCAGGAATACTCCAACGAGATGGTTGCAATCATCGGTCCTGCAGCAAAGTACAATACTGCGAACAGAGAAGCTCTTGAAGAGCTGCCCTGGACCACCGCAGAGCTCAAGCAGATCAAGGCTCAGTTCGAGAACCTTGCATCCGTTCCTAACTACCCCGGTTCCTACATCCTGGGCCGTTACACCCAGTTCGCATTCCTGTCCGCTTATAACGACAACGCGAACCCCTCCGAGGCTCTGATGAGCTACATTACTACCATTAATAAAGAGATCACCAGAAAGCGTAAGGAATTCGGTCTGGAAACTCTTGAGGTAGACGAAACTCTGGCTTCCAAGCGTCTGGAGCAGAGCATGCTGCTGCTTGAGCAGTTTGCAGCATTGGATGACGGCAAGTACGCAGAGGAAATCGCAACCGTTAAGGATGCGATCAAGCGTGAGAACATGGCGGATATCGCAACTGCTTCCGAGACCTTCTACAAGATCGCATACGAGATCAGTACCGAGGAGAACATCAAGGCTCAGTTCGAGGCAATCAAGAACGATCCTCAGAATCCTTGCTACTCCTACCAGGTATACCAGTATGCAAAGACTCCCGAGCTGATTGCTTACTGCCTGGCTGACTTCCTTGGCGACGCTTCTGTCGCACTGGAATCCTATCAATAATTAAGTACCATCAAAAAAGATCAAGAAAAGGAGATTAGAGTAAATGTCTAAGAACACAGCAACCAAAAAAGCTGGCACTCGTAAAGACCTTACCAAGACTCAGTGGATCTTGAAAGAGGTGGTACGCAATAAGGTAGCATACTTCATGGTTGCACCTTATATGATTCTCTTTGCAATGTTCACTGTAATGCCGGTTATTCTTTCTATCGTAGTCAGCTTTACAGACTTTAACTTGCTGGAATGGCCGAACTTCGTATTCCTGGACAACTACATTTCGTTGTTCTTCGATGACGATATCTTCCTCATTGCCTGCAAGAACACGTTGATTTTCGCAGTCGTCGTAGGACCTGTGTCCTACCTGATGTCCTTCCTGGTAGCGTGGTTCATCAACGAGCTGCCTCCCAGAATCAGAGCACTTGTTACTCTGGTATTCTACGCTCCCTCCATCGGTGGTAACGTTTACCTGATTTGGGGTACGCTGTTCTCGGCAGACTCCTACGGTTGGGCAAACGCAACCCTGATCAAGTTTGGTATTATCACCAAGGAAATCGCATTCTTCCAGAATGAGTCCTGGGTAATGCCTCTGTGTATCGTCGTTGCACTTTGGATCTCGCTTGGTACGTCCTTCCTGGCGTTCATCGCAGGTCTTCAGGGTATTGACCGTGCACAGTTCGAAGCAGGCGCCGTTGACGGTATCAAGAACCGTTGGCAAGAGCTTTACTACATCACGCTGCCTAACATGAAGCCGCAGCTGATGTTCGGTGCAGTCATGGCAATCACCGGCGCGTTCGGCTTCGGTGGCGTCGTTGACGCACTGTGCGGATTCCCCTCCGTAAACTACGCAGCACACACTATCATGCACCATCTGAATGACTACGGCGGTATGCGTTTCGAAATGGGTTACTCCTCCGCAATCGCAGTAATTCTGTTCTGCATCATGGTAGGTGCAAACTCCATCGTTAAGAGAATGCTTTCAAAGGTAGGTACGTAATATGGCAAGACTTAGAACAAGAAAACATAAAGTCGTACTTGCCCGTTCTGCGGGAGGCGACGCAGGTATTACGTTTGTACTCGTCATCCTCGGTGCATTCATGTTCCTTCCCATGCTTTACGTACTGATGCAGTCCTTGAAGCCTCTGGATGAGCTGTGGATGTATCCCCCCAGATTCTACGTTATGTCCCCCACGCTGGATAACTTTATTGACCTGTTTAACCTGATGAACACCTCTTGGGTTCCGTTCACTCGTTACATTTTCAACACTGTGTTTACCTCCGTGGCAGGTACCTTCGGACACCTGTTCCTGGCTTCTCTGGCAGCGTACGCGCTGGCAAAGATCAAGTTCCCGGGCAGAGGTTGGATGTTCCAGGCAGTTCAGCTGTCCCTGATGTTCAACGCAACGGTTACCGCAATCGCATCCTTCATGCTGATGTCCATTCTGCACTTCGTTGATACATATTGGGCAATCATCGTACCGGCTTGGTGTGCTTCGCTGGGGCTGTACCTGATGAAGCAGTTCATGGACACCAACGTAAACGACTCCGTTCTGGAGTCCGCAAGACTTGACGGCGCAAGCGAGCTGAAGACCTACTGGGTCATCGCAATGCCTATGGTTAAGCCCGCGTGGCTGACGCTGATCATCTATTCGTTCCAGGGTCTTTGGAACGCAGGTGCTTCGATGTACATCCACTCCGAGCAGCTCAAATCCTTTAACTACGCAATTGGCCAGATCACCGCAGGCGGTATCGCCCGTGCAGGTGCAGCCGCAGCGTCCACGGTTATTATGATGATGGTACCGATCACGGTATTCGTCGTATCGCAGTCCAACATCATTGAGACCATGGGCTCGTCCGGTATGAAAGACTAAGACAGGAGGTAAGAATCGTGAAAAAGATTACATTAATATTATGTGTTGTATTCTCTGTTATGATGATTGCTACCTGCCTGGCTCTTCCGGCTACCGCAAGCTCCGCATATCAGACCTACACCTACTCCATCGACGGATACGCACTGTATTCGCCTGATGCTTACACCGCTGAAAAGGTTGTGGATTCCACCTACATGGGTCTGGACGTTCCGATCGACAACCCCGGCGACATGATCTGTGACGACAAGGGCAACGTTTACATTGCAGATACTGCAAACAACCGTATCGTAGTGCTTGACCGTTACTACAAGCTCAAGTTCACCATCTCCACCTTCCGTAACGGACAGGGCGTTATGGACAGCCTGAGCGCACCCCAGGGCGTTTTCGTATCCGACAAAGCCATTTGGGTATGTGACACCGGTGCAAACCGTATCGTCGTGTTCAACCGCGACGGTTCGTTCAGCCGCGTGATCGAAGAGCCCGAATCTCCTCTGTTTGATGACAACTCGGTTTATAAGCCGGTTGCAATCGCAGTAGACAAGTACGAGAAGCTGTACGTGGTATCCTCGACCACCTATCAGGGTATCATCGTTATGACCAAGGACGGCGAGTTCACCGGCTTTATCGGTGCACAGGCTGTTACCATCTCCGCATGGGAGATCATCTGGAGAAGATTCCAGACCGATGAGCAGAGAGAAAACTCCGAAACCTACGTGGCAACCGAGTACAACAACATCGCGCTCAACGGTGACTTCATTTACGTAACCACTTCCACCATCGATGAGGGCTCTGTACAGGGCACCATCCAGTCCAAGGATAAGACCGGTAAGTACGCACCCGTTAAGCTGCTCAACCAGGCAGGTGACGAGATCATGCGTCGTAACGGCTTCTATCCGCCTTCCGGTGAAATCGATATCTTCGGCGGTAGATCTACCGACGCCTCCAAGGGCGTTCCCACCGGTGTATCCACGCTGATCGACGTTGCAAGCGGTCCTGAGCAGACCTGGTCGATCATTGACGAAAAGCGTAGTAAGATCTACACCTACGACTTTGACGGTAACCTCCTGTTCGCGTTTGGTGATAAGGAAGGTAACATGCTGGGTAACATCTCCAGCATCGAGGCGATCTGCTACCAGGGCGACACTATGCTGATCCTGGACAAGGATAAGGATACCATCACGGTATTCGAGCGTACCGAGTACGGCGACGTACTGCTGGACGCAATCGCAGCAGAGAACCGTCAGGACTACAACGAGGCGATCAACCTCTGGACTGACGTGCTCAAGAGAAACTCCAACTTCGACGCAGCTTACATCGGTATCGGTCAGGCAATGTACCGTAACGGTGAATTCGAGGAATCCCTTGAATACTTCGAGGCTGCTTACGACACTGCAAACTGGTCCAACTCCTACAAGGATATCCGTAAGGAGTTCATGTCCGACTACTTCCTCTACTTGCTGATCGGTATTCTGGCGCTTGTGATCGTGCTTCTGTACGTTTCCAAGTACATTACCAAGGTCAACAAGAGAATCAAGAAGGCAGATGCAAGAAGAACCTACTGGGAAGAGCTGCTGTATGCGTTCTACGTAATGCTGCATCCCTTCGATGGCTTCTGGGACCTCAAGCACGAGCGTCGCGGCTCGCTGCGTGGTGCAGTGACCATCAACCTGATCGTTATCGTCACCTTCTTCTATCAGTCGATCGGTCAGGGCTACCTGATGAATCCGTACGATAAGTATTCCACCGTATGGGCACAGGCAATCTCGGTACTCGTACCGCTGATGCTGTTCGTTACCGCAAACTGGTGCTTGACCACTCTGTTTGAGGGTGAAGGCAGCTTCAAGGACATCTATATTGCATGCTCTTACAGTATGATGCCCATTCCGTTGCTGGTCATCCCCGCAACCATTTACTCCAACTTCGCAATCGCAACCGAGGTTGAGTTGATCACCCTCGTGACCACCATCGCATTCCTGTGGATGGGTATGCTGATCTTCTTCGGCACGCAGGTCACTCACGACTACTCCATCGTAAAGAATCTTGTCACGATCCTGGGAACGGTGCTTGGCATGGTATTTATCATGTTTATCGCGATCCTGTTCACCACGCTCGTTGGTAAGCTGGTATCCCTGGGTACGAACATCGTCACCGAGCTTCAGTACCGCATGTAACGCTACAGATAGGAGGGAAAGGTAATTTATATGAAAAATCAAATCAAATTTATCTCTTTGCTCTTAGCTGTATTGCTGATGCTGGGCTCCCTGAGTGTTCTGAGCATCTTCGGCGCATCCGCTGCTGAGGAGAACACCGACTCCACCACCGACAAGAAAGAAGAAGAGGTTGAAGAGACCATTGACTACACCACGCAGGTGTATACGACGCCTGAGGAAAAGCTGGCAACCATGCTTGACAGAAATGGCAAGCCCGGTCCTTGGCTGACCAAGGGTAATTACGAGCTGTACGTGGACGAATTCTCCGGCGAGGTTGCTTACAAGAACACCGTCACCGGCGAGATCCTGTTCACCAACCCCTATGATATTGGTACTTCCACGCTTGGTTCTACCAATACCAAGAACGAGCTGCTTTCGCAGATCGTCATTCAGTACACCGATAACAACCAGTCTCCCACCTTCGTCAGCTACGAAATGGCTGCACTGAAGGATCAGATCACGGTTAAGCAGATCAAGAACGGTATCCGCGTGCAGTACACGCTGGGTAGAGAACAGGCTAGAAAGCTGGTTCCCGGTATGATCAGCGTAGAGCGCTTTGAAGAGGTCATCGCAGGCCGCGCAAAGGAAAACGGTATTTCCGACTTCGACTACGGTAAGCTGACCGCTTACTACCTCAAGCTCTCTTTGGAGGGTCTGTCTGAGAGAGGTCGTGCCGAGCTGATCGATGCGTTCCCCATCGTAGAAAAGATGGACGTTTACGTATTCGACCAGAACGCTTCCGAGACTGAGAAGAACAAGATCGAGGGTTACATCAAGACCTACTGTCCTGAGTACACCTACGAAGAGCTGGATGCTGACCACGCTGAGACCGAATACGAGGCACAGGATAAGAATCCTCCTCTGTTCAAGCTCGCGCTGGAGTACACGCTCGATGAGAGCGGTCTGAACGTCAGACTTCCCGCAAACGGTCTGCGTTTCAACGAGCAGCTGTATCAGCTGGAGTCGCTGCAGGTTCTGCCCTACATGGGTGCAGGTAACAGCGCGTACGACGGCTACACCTTCTATCCCGATGGCGCAGGTTCTCTGTATGAGTTCGACGACATCGAGGACACCAAGACCAGAACCGTAAGAGGTAAGGTCTATGGTACCGACTTTGCTTACCACTCCATCACCGGTACCTACCAGCAGGCGATCCGCTACCCCGTATTCGGCGTAGTTGAGAACACTGTTTACTACGATTACACCCTTACTACCGTAGATCCCGATAGCGGCGAGGAGATCAAGGAAGTCACCACGCTGTCCGGCTCTATCGTAGACCAGGTCAACAAGTATTACGAAACCGTTGTTGCAGGTCAGGAATCCGTTCCTGCACTGGTGCAGCAGTTTGGTCCTACCATTGGTAACAGTGCTATGGTGGAAACCAAGCGTGAGCAGAGCCGCGGTTACGTTGCAATCATGCAGGAAGGCGACGCGCTGACCGATATCATGACCTATCACGCAGGTTCTCTGAGTGATTACAATACCGTTAAGATGGTATTCAACCCCAGACCCAGCGACTCCTATAACCTTCAGGACTCCATTTCCGTCGGTTCGGACGCTACCTGGACGGTTGTAAGTGAAAGAAAGTACGTTGGTAACTACAAGATCCGCTACATTATGCTGTCTGACAGCGAGCTGGCAGAGGAGAAGGGTGTTACCGAGTACTACGAAACCGGCTGGTTCGGCATGGCACTGGCATACAGAGATTATCTGGATGCGAACGGCTACCTGACCAGACTGACCAAGGAGGAGGTTGGCAACGACATTCCTCTGTACATCGAAACCTTCGGTGCTCTGGAGACCACCCAGAGAATCCTGTCCATTCCCGTGGACGTTATGACTCCTCTGACCACCTTTGAGGACGTCAAGACCATGTACGATGAGCTGGCTGCTGCAGGCATTACCAACATCAACTTCAAGCTGACCGGTTATGCAAACGGCGGTATGTACTCCACCGTACCCTCCAAGCTCAAGTGGGAAAAGGCTGTAGGCGGCAAGGATGGCTTCCAGGCTCTGGTTGACTATGCAGCCGAGGTCAACGCTAAGGGCGACGGCAGCAACCTGGGTATCTTCCCGGATTTCGACTTCTCTTACATCAACTACAGCGAAACCTTCGACGGCGTTAACAGACGTAACGACGCAGTTAAGACCATCGACGACCGTTTCGCAAGCTACCGTGAATACTCTGCAACCAAGCAGAAGCACGAAAGCCACTTCCAGTTGGCAATCTCCCCCTCGAGATTCAGCAAGTTCTATGAAAAGCTGACCGCCAACTACCTCAAGTACGATAACATCAACGGTATTTCCGTAAGTACTTTGGGTAACACCCTCAACTCCGACTTTGATGAGGATGATCCTTACAACCGCGAGGACTCCAAGGAATTCGTAGCAACCGCTCTTGAGTATCTGTCCGGCCTGAAGAACAATCAGGGTCAGGAGATCGAGCTCATGAGTGAGGGCGGCAACGCATTCACCTGGAAGTACCTCGACCACCTGCTGGACGTTGCTCTTGACTCCAGCCGTAACAACGACGCAGCACACGCAGTACCTTTCGTAGGCGTTGTTCTGCACGGTTACGTAAACTTCACCGGTTCTGCTCTGAACATGGAAGGTAATATCCAGTACGCAATGCTCAAGGCAATTGAGAACGGCGCATCTCCCTATTACATTCTGTCTTACCAGAACACCCAGAACCTCAAGGACTACGAGATTCTCTCTCACTACTACTCCGTACGTTACGACATTTGGAAGGAAGACGTTATCGAGCTTTACTCCGAGCTGAACAACGTACTGGGTGACGTTCAGGATAAGCTGATCATTGATCACGAGTTCTGGACCGGTACCCGTGTTCCCGACAGCGATGAGCTGTATGCGGACATTCAGGACGTTCTCAACAGCTTCATCTACGATGAGGAAAATGCTAACGAAGTCCTTGCACTCAAGGATAAGCAGGCAGTCAGCATCGCAAGAAAGGCAGCAAGAGACGCTGCTCTGGCAGCTATGGCATCTCTGGATGATGCAGCAGTTGCTTACAAGCAGGCAAACGATATGTACGCACCCTTCCTGGTTGACGTAGAAGCTCTGGCTGAGTACAAGGCTGCTTACGATGCAGTCCTGGCTATCAGAACCGAGGCTGAATACGAGTCTTACGCAGAGTATGCAAATGCGGACGAGGAGTCCGAGGAATACGCTCTGTATCAGGAGTACCTGACCTACAGAACTGCTAAGTCCCGTTATAACACCACCAGAAACAGACGTCTGAACGACATCGTAAACATTTACAACTACTATGCAAAGGCACAGAAGGCGCTCCTCGAGGTTGAACAGCACCTGGCAAACGCTAAGGCTGCAGTTGAACTGATTGGTAGCACCGACGGCATGCTGAACGAGCTGATCACCGAGGCAGAGGAATACAGAGATCTGACCGATCTCTACCTCAACGGTACCAACCTGACTATCCTCCAGGATAGATACAAGAAGGACACCGCTACCTACACGGTTGAGGAAGACGTAGCAGCGATCAACGCGCTGGTTGCACAGTACGTAAAGGACAACTTCGATGCAAACGTCGGCAAGTACAACGAGGCGATCGAGAAGGCAAATGCCATCTACGCAGCCGCTAAGGAAGTATACGACAATGCAATCGCAGAGGCAGCAGGCGACGAGGAAAAGATCGCAGCTGCACAGGCTACCTACGACAAGGCAGGTACCACCTACAAGACTTCCGTGGACAAGGCAAACAGTGAGCTGATCGCCGCTTGCGCACTCCATGTTGTCACCATTAAGGATGAGACCGATCCCGAAAACGTGATCGAGACCACCGTTGACCAGAAGGCAGAGGTTGACAAGCTGATCCACTTCGTTTACGATTACGGCAAGCTGTACAACACCGATCTGAACAATCTGGTTAAGTACTATGCAGAGACTTATCTCGCAGCTATCAGCGATTATCAGCCCACCACCGCTATGGTTGAGCTTGACTTCACTCACGATTCCTTCAACAGCAACGCTGCAAATGCAAACGCTCTGTTCGAGGCTGTAAAGGATATCGTAGTAAGCGCAGGTTACATCACCGAGGCTGAGATCCTGAAGCGTATCACTCCCGTTGGCTCCGGCTCGTCCTCCGACGATCAGAGCAGCGAGGAAACCTTTGACAAGTATGCAGTTGAAGAAGGCTCTATCGTGATCGTTACCTACGGTGGCAAGAACGGTGTTGACTCTGCTGCTTACAAGTCCATCATTCTCAACTACAACAACTTCTCCGTCAGCGTGGAATACGAGGGTCTCGTTTACACTCTTCCCGCATACGGCTACGTTGTAGTCATGCATTAAGAAAGGGAGGTGTAGAATATGACAAATGACGCAAAGCTTCAGAATACCATGTCCAAGAAGTCCGCGCCCAAGAAGAGAAAAATTGCCTCCTTGGATAAGCGTAAGTCGCGCATTGGTTGGTATTTCGTATTACCTTTCCTGATTGGATTTGTTCTGATCTATCTCCCCGTTATTTTCGATTCTGTAAAGCTCAGCTTTTTCAAGATCAACATCCTGCAGGGCGGCGGTTACTCGCTGACCCCTGTAGGGTTTGAAAACTACCAGTATGCACTCTTCACAGACCCCGACTTCGTACAGGTACTGATCTCGGGTATGAAAGAGCTTGCATTCGACATTCCCGCAATTATCATTTTCTCGCTGTTCATGGCTGTTCTGCTCAACCAGAAGATGGTTGGTAGAGCTGCATTCCGTGCCATCTTCTTCATTCCCGTTATTCTTGCAACCGGTCTGATGCAGACGGTTGAGGCACAGAACATTCTCGGCTCTTACATGGATAGTGCAGAGGGTATTGACGACGGTTCCGGATCCAGCGCCGCCGGCAGCATCGTTTCGGTCATGGATATCGAGCGACTGTTTGCCAACATGAAGGTCGGTACAGGTCTGATGGAAACCGCAGTAAAGTGGATCAACGATATTTACGATATCGTTAACCGCGCCGGCGTACAGATGCTGATCTTCCTGTCCGCACTGCAGTCCATCTCTCCCGCGATCTACGAGGCGTGCCGTATCGACGGTGCAACCGCTTGGGAAACCTTCTGGAAGATCACCTTCCCCATGATCAGCCCTATGATCCTGGTAAACGGTATTTACACCATTGTAGACGCGTTCACCACGCAGTCTAACTCGGTAATGTCGTTCATCAAGTCGGTCAAGAGCACGCAGGCTGACGGTGACGTTATTGCGTCCGCAATGTCCTGGATGTACTTCCTGATCGTCATTGCAATCCTTGCTTTGGTTGCTCTGATCTTCTCGTCGTACGTATTCTATCAAAGAAGAGATTAAGGAGGTGAGGAAAGAATGAATGCACAAAACATGCAAGATAAGCCCAAGGTGCTTAAAGAGAGCAAGAATCGAATCAAGGTTGACTTCGAAAGAACCGATGCCAAGACTCGTTTCAAGGAAAAGTACATCAGTTTCTTCTTCCTCACTAAGGTAGTCTGGTTTGTATTCAGATTGGTACTGCTTGTAGGTATTTCCTACATCGTTCTGTATCCTTTCTTTACCAAGGTAGCAGGCTCCTTCATGGCTCCCGAAGATTTCGTTGACGTTACCGTACGTCTGATCCCCAAGAACTGGTCGCTGGACATTTACAAGGGTGTCCTGACCGAGCTGAACTATTGGGAAGCATTTGGTAACACGCTGCTGCTCTCCGGTAGCTGCGCGCTGCTGCAGACCTTCGTCTGTGCAACCATCGGTTACGGTTTTGCTAAGTACAAGTTCAAGTTCAACGGTCTGGTATTCCTGCTGGTAATGCTGACCATGATCGTACCTCACCCCACGCTGGAGCTGTCCCTGTTCATGAAGTTCCGTTATTTCGACCTGTTCGGAATTCTGTCCTTCTTCAGTGGCGGTGCATCGGTAGGTATTGAGGCAGTTGACAACATCCTTGGCATGATCAAGATCCTGCCTTGGCCCAACGGTATCAACCTGTGTAACACCTACTGGCCTTTGCTGATTCTGTCGGCAACCGGCTTGGCGTTCAAGAACGGTCTGTACATCTTCATGCTCAGACAGTTCTTCCGTGGTATTCCGGACTCTCTTGAAGAATCCGCATACATTGACGGTGCGAGCAACTTCAGAACCTTCATTCAGATCGTTCTGCCCATGTCCGTTCCTATGCTGATCACGGTATTCCTGTTCTCGTTCTGCTGGCAGTGGACCGACAACTTCTACACGGAGCTGTTCTTCACGACCACCAAGACGACTCTGATGCCTGACATCATCAACATTCCCAAGTCGCTGAAGACCGACTATGCAGGCCAGAGCCTGTATTACGCAGCGATCAGAAACACTTGCGGCCTTTGCATCATTGCACCGCTGGTAGTTCTGTACCTGTTCGGACAGAGATACCTGGTAGAAGGTATTGAGCGTTCGGGTCTGACCGCAGAATAAGGAAAGACAAAACAAACCAAAAATGGGGCTGTCGCGAAAGCGACAGCCCTTATTATTATGTAGACAATTTTGGACAACACCTGATGAAAGTTTTTGCGTCGCTTTTTGCAAAAGGCGACCGCAGTCGAGGGCGCGTAGCCCTCGTCGCGCCAGCAGGCGCGAAATATCTTATTCGCCGTTTTATTTTGCGAAGCAAATATGTTCTTCTTTGCGGCTCCTT
>JAZRQR010000093.1:0-2674 GCA_045650025.1 Eubacteriales bacterium | reverse complement strand
TAGGGGGAGTCGGGGGAGATCAGCGTGTTGTAGCGGAATTCCTCAACAGCAAGGATAGAGGAGCTGTAAGCATCCAGTGCAGCCTTATAGGCTGTGTGCGTCAGCCTGTAAATGCCGCCCATTTCTTCAATGATACGAGCGGTTTCCTCGCGCTGTGCAAAGCTGATGTGGGATTCCTTGGCTGCATAGTAAGCCTCTCTCATGTCTGCGGTCAGCAGCAGCGCTGTTTCCACGCGGCTTTGTGCCAGCACGGTATAGAGTTGCTTTTCGTCCATCGCGGCAATTTCCTCTTGGGTGTAAAGAGAGGTGGAGAGTGCCATGGTGCGCAGCGCGTCAAGGCTGAGTGCCTGCGCGGAGGCAACGGCAGCGGTCACGTCCAACGCGGCAAGTGTGTCGGTTGCGGTCTTTTGCACGCGCTCGGTAAGCTCTTTGGCATACGCAGAGTCACCCGAGATCGAGATCTTGACCGTGTTTTGGTCAGCCTCTACGTTGCCCTTGACCAAATAGCCGGTTTCGGCTGCAAGCGTCACCATCATTTCGGCAGCCTCTTCGGGGGTCTTGCCGATAAACGCCTCACCCGCGATCAGAATGCTTCCGTCGTCGTTGAGTGCCGTGGCGCTGATAATCAGGTTCTGGTCGTCTACCATGAATTCCACGCTGGGATTGATATCTACGGTCATGCGCGTGACCGTGCCCTCTTCGGGCGTAGCGGGTGCCTTTTCACAAGAGGTGAATGCCGGCACGGATGCCAACAGTATCATGCAAAGTAATGCGCAAAGAAGCTTAATTTTCATAATGTCATCTCACTTTCTATGATTTTTGCATCCATATTATACCACATATAAGAGCAGAAAATCAATAGCCGTCCGTGTACGAAAGTGCGCATTTAGTGAAGGCAGGCAAAGGAAATGAATTCATTTGTATTGTCGAACAAGACAAATAATTAACCCCGACAGTCCATTACGAATCTGTCGGGGTTATCTCTTTGTTTTCTGCGGTTCAATTTTTACTTTTACGGGTCGCCGAGGACGTCGACCCCTACAATTTTTGTCAACATCCTTATGAGAAGGAGCCTTTTCGGCGGTTTTTTCATGTTCAGCGTTCGGTCAGCTCGTATTTCTCGCGGGAGCGGTAAGCAATGATCTTGGGGGTCTTTGTCAGCGCGACCAGCACGTAATACTCCGCGCCCTGCGCAAATTCGGCGTTCTTATCGGTTTGGACTTCGCCGTACCGTTCAAAGTATACGTACTGATACGTGATGTAATCGGGCTTGCTCAGGTAGGCGATCAGCGAACGGCTGTGGTGGTAATTCTTCTCGCTGCGCAGCTCCATGCGCGCAATACGGTCAACCTCAATGGTGTATTTGCCGCTCAAGAGGCAGAGCAGCGGCAGGTTTGCCTTGATTGCGATGTATACGATGAAGGCGGAAAAGCCCCAAAGCGCAATCGCAAGGGCAAGAATGAATAACCAGAACACAAGCGGCGTATCGGTGTAGATCACAGCTGTGACTGCCGTCCAGATTGCCGCGAATGCGGTGATGATTGCAGCCATTGCCAAGTAAAGCATCCCCTGCGAAAGCAGCAGGCGTTGCTCGTTTTTAATATATTCGGCGCGACTGAGCGGGATTTTGCGGGTTTCTTTTTCGTACATCGTTTACTCCTCAAAGTTTGTTTTTAGGAAAAAAGACGTGGCGGAGCGAAATTCACCAAGGCACGAGGTGAATTGAGCGACGCGATTGTGGTGGATGAGATTCATTCTGCGGACGCTCTTTCACCACATCGGTTTGGTATTGCTTTACTCCAAAAACACTTTTTTAATGGTTTCCAAGTACCCGTAGCCGTAAAGATCGTCGGGCTCAAGGTAGCTGCTCTCTGTCCATTCGTTCCAGCTGTTGACGGTCAGCAGGGGATGGCGGTCGGGGTGCTTTTCGTCAAGGTAAGCCTTTGCCAGCTCAAAGCCCTTTTGCACGTTTTCGGGCGTGTTTTCGGTGCAGATCTGGTAAATTTCCTTGGTGATAAAGCGCGGTGTTGCATCCCAACCAACCGATACCTGCGGATAGTAGGGCGCGTTGATGTTAGCGTCAATGTACTCCCACTCGCGCTTGACGTCCTCCAAAATGACAGGGTAAGGTCTGCCCATATAGGCAAAGTCCACGAACTGATAGTGCGTCACGCCGTCAAAGCCCACCTTGTTGATAAAGGTGAAAATGTCGGTCTCGGCATCAAGCATTCTTTGCATATACTTGCGGGAGCGAATGGTCAGGTGCAGGCAAAGACCGGGGTAGCCCGCCTTGATCGTTTCCTCGCGGAAATATGCAATAGCATCCAAGGTCTGCTGCACGCCACCAAGGCCGCGCACCAGGTTTTCAAGGTCGAAGAGCATATAGACGGGCTTGCCGTCGATCTTGTAGTAGGAGGGATGGGCAAAGTATTCGATGGCGCGCTTGACCACGTTTTTGAACTCGTCAAAGTCCACCTCGCCGCGCCAGATGGGCTGATTCATTTCGGCGGTGCGCTTGTCCCAGATGGAGGTTGCCGTGTGGTTTGCCCACATTATATAAAACTTCATTTTATTGGTATTCGGAGCTTTTAAAAATCCGTCATTTAAGCAGTTTTCCAGAAATGGTCTGTCGTCAAACCAATACCAATCATAAATGAATACATTCACACCGTGG
>JAZRQR010000092.1:0-5115 GCA_045650025.1 Eubacteriales bacterium | reverse complement strand
CGGTAATGCTTTACCGTACTGATCACTCATTCTCTGAACATGAACAAATCTTTCAATCGCAATACAATGACAATGCGCATAATTTTTTTGTAAAAGCCCCTGGATTTATTTGCTTTGAAAGCACATCTGAGCTGTACACTTGTTATGATTCCAACACACATGATCTGTATTTTGATTTGGAATCAACCGAGGTAGATGCAATCGCAGCGAGTTATTCAAAATCTCCAATAAAGGTTACCGCAGAGTCCGTGACCTTGACTGCCAACGACAATAGCACCGTAGTCATCACCACTGAACAATTGAAACAAGTGCTGATGACACAGATTAGCATCGATCCTGACAACTTGGGCATCTTGCAAGCGCATGTCAAGAATAATAACCTGTACATTATGTGTAGAACTACCATCTTTTCTGTAATTACCTTCTACAAATATGATCTAAATACAGGCGAGTTGTCTTTGTGCGGTTGGCGTAAGGTAGTTGACCATGAAGGAATCAAAATGTTCATTTTAAATGGCAATTGATGTAACAGAACCCTTTGACGGTTAGCGTGCAAGCCAGCCCCCGCAAAATGACAAAATTGCGCAAAAACAAAGTCCAAGTGAAAATGGGCGCACAATCGTCTTAATCTCCTTCCCGCCGCTTCGGTGGGGAGGGCGGACAAGCTGATGCTGTTCCCTGCTCATTACCCCATTATAACAATTCTATACAATCCAAGCCCCGAGGCGAGCATCCGCTCCCTCGGGGACTTTTTTCTGAAAAAAAGGTAAAATGCACAAAATATTTTCCAAAAAACTATTGACAAATCACAAAAGCTATGGTATACTCTGTAAAGTGTTTTGCTTTACACAAGTTCATGCGAGAAAACGGAGTATGCGATGTTTGAAAAGAATCTGAATATTGCGTATCTGCTGGACTTTTACGGCGACGTGCTACCCGAGAGAAAGCGCACCGTGATGGAATACTACTATCAGGACGACCTCTCGCTTGCCGAGATTGCCGAGGAGATCGCTATTTCCCGACAGGGCGTGCGCGACATGATCAAGAAAAGCGAGGAGGAGCTGTTCTTCTACGAGAACACCCTGCACTTAGCAGACCGCTTTTCCAAAGCAAAGCAGCATGCGGACAGAGCGCTCGCGCTTTGCAAGGAGCAAAATGCCTCCCCCGAGTTGGTGGAAAGCATTGAAAAGCTGCTTGCGTCCGTGCAATAACACACGGAGGTACAACAATGTTTGAAAGCTTAGGCGATAAGCTGAGCAATGCCTTCAAGAAATTCAAAAACAAGGGAAAGCTGACCGAGGCGGACGTCAAGGCAGGCATGCGTGAGGTCAAGCTCGCGCTGCTGGAAGCAGACGTAAACTTCAAGGTCGTCAAAGCCTTTATCAATACCGTATCCGAGCGTGCCGTGGGCACTGAGGTCATGGAATCTCTCAACCCCGGACAGCAGATCGTCAAGATCGACAACGAGGAGCTGACGGCTCTGATGGGCGGCTCGCAAGCCAAGCTCACCATTGCCTCCAAGCCTCCCACAGTCATCATGATGGTCGGTTTGCAGGGTGCGGGTAAAACCACCCATGCAGGCAAGCTTGCCCTGATGTACAAAAAGCAAGGCAAGCATCCCCTTCTGGTCGCGTGTGACGTCTACCGTCCCGCAGCGATCAAGCAGCTGGAGGTCGTTGGTGCGCAGATCGACGTGCCGGTCTTCCAGATGGGTGATAAGGAATCCCCTGTGAAAATTGCCAAGGAAGGCATTAAGCTGGCAATGCAAAAGGGCTACGACATGGTGTTTGTGGACACCGCGGGCCGTTTGCAGATTGATGAAAAGCTGATGCAGGAGCTGCAGGACATTAAGGCTGCGGTCAACCCTGCGGAGATTCTTTTGACGGTAGACGCCATGATCGGTCAGGAATCGGTCAACGTGGCGGACACCTTTAACAAGCTGCTGGACATTACGGGCGTGGTACTGACCAAGCTGGACGGCGACACCAGAGGCGGTGCGGCTCTTTCGATCCGCTACGTCACGGGCAAGCCCATTAAGTTTATCGGTATCGGTGAAAAGATGGACGCAATCGAGCCCTTCTACCCCGACAGAATGGCAAGCAGAATCCTCGGTATGGGCGACGTGCTGACCTTAATTGAAAAGGCACAGCAACAGTTCGACGAGAAAAAAGCCGCCGAGATGGAGCAAAAGCTGCGCTCGCAGACCTTCACCTTGGACGATTATCTGGAGCAGTTCGACCAGCTCAAGAGCATGGGCGACCTCAATCAGCTCGCAGGCATGATCCCCGGCATGAAGCCCGGACAGCTCAAGGACGCCAAGGTGGACGAAAAGCTGCTGGCAAGACAACAAGCGATCATCCTCTCCATGACCAAAAAGGAGCGCGCGAAGCCCGAGCTGCTGAACGCATCCCGTAAGATCCGCATTGCCAAGGGCAGCGGCACCACGGTCGAGGATGTCAACCGCCTGCTCAAGCAGTTTGAGCAGATCCGCAAGCTCATGAAGCAGTTTACTGACATGGGCAAAACCAAAAAAGGCAGACGCGCCTTGGGTAAGATGAACATTCCGTTCTAAATCAATCGGAATTCATAAAAATAAAAAATATATAAAATCAATTTATTGGAGGAATTTAACCATGGTAAAAATGAGACTGAGAAGAATGGGCGCTAAGAAGGCTCCCTTCTACCGCGTAGTTGTATCCGACAGCCGTTGCCCCAGAGATGGCCGCTTCATCGAGGAGATCGGTTACTACAACCCCATGACTGCTCCCGAGGAGATCAAGATCGACGCTGAAAAGGCTAAGAAGTGGATCGCTAACGGCGCACAGCCCACCGAGACCGTAAAGGTTCTGCTCAAGAAGACCGGTATCACCGAGTAATTCCGGGCGAGGTTTAGCATGACGGATTTGAAAAACACCTTGCGTGATATTGCAGCCGCCATCGTGGACCACCCCGATGACGTCACTGTCGTCAGCGAGGAAACAGAGACAACCATTACCTTGACTCTCAGCGTTCATCCCGATGACATGGGCATGGTAATTGGTAGACAGGGTCGTATTGCAAAGGCGATCCGTACCGTTATCAAGGCCGCTTCCACCGGTATCAACAAGAAGGTCAACGTAGACATCAGATGATGAAAAAAGCAACCGCACAGCGGTTGCTTTTTTTCATCACATTTTTTTAATTCTCTTGCAGCATTTGCTCCAGCGCAGCCATCTGCGCGCCCGAAGGCTCGGGAATATGGGAAAACGGAAAGGGCGTTCCCATGCTGTCGTACTTGACCTGGCAGATCTTGCGGAACGGCAACAGCTCTACCTTGTCTACGTTTTGGTGCGACCGGGCAATTGCTTTGAGATCCCGGATCTGCTCCGGCTCCGCATTCACCGTGGGAATGATGACCTGGCGCAGCGTGGTGGCAATGCCCTGCTCCTGCAGATACGCCAAAAAAGCAAGCGGTGCCGCCATACTGCATCCCACAAAGGCGCGGTAGTCCTCTTCCGAGGTGTACTTGATGTCCAGCAGCACGCGGTCGGTATGCGTCAGCAGCTCCTTGACCGCAGGCGTCAGCATGCACCCCGAGGTGTCAAGGCAGGTGTTCAGCCCTGCCTCGTGGCAAAGTCGGAAAAATTCCGCCACAAATTCTGCCTGCAAAAGCGGTTCTCCGCCCGATACCGTCACGCCGCCCTCTTTTCCGAAATATTCACGGAAGCGAAGCGCGCGCGTCACCAGCTCCTCTGCCGTATAGCTCTTGCCGCCGTCAAGCTCCCACGTATCGGGATTATGACAGCAATGGCAACGCAAGGGACAGCCCTGCACAAAGACCACAAAGCGGACGCCGGGACCGTCCAGCGTTCCCATGCTTTGAATCGAGTGAACCCGCCCGTTCACAGCAGTCCTCTGTGTCATCAGACAAACTCGTGGAAGGTACGGCTGATCACTTCACGCTGCTGCTCGCGGGAGAGCTTGTTGAAGTTGACCGCGTAGCCCGACACGCGAATGGTCAGGTTGGGGTATGCCTCGGGATTCTCATAAGCCTTCATCAAAAGCTCGCGGTTCATGACGTTTACGTTGATATGGTGCGCACCCTTGGCAAAATAGCCGTCCAGAATCTGCACCAGATTGCCGATTCGCTCCTCGTCGCTTCTGCCAAGTGCCTCGGGCGTGATCGAGAAGGTGTTGGAGATACCGTCGCGGCAATCGTCATAGCTGATCTTGGCAACCGAGTTGAGCGACGCAAGTGCGCCGTTTTCCTCGCGGTTGTGCATGGGGTTTGCACCGGGCGCAAAGGGAGCGGCAGCGCGTCTGCCGTCGGGCGTTGCACCGGTATTCTTACCGTACATGACGTTGGAGGTAATGGTCAGAACCGAAAGGGTGTGAATTGCCTTTCGGTAGGTAGGCGTCTTGCGCAGCTCCACGATCATGCGGTGTGCCATATCCTTGGCAATCAGGTCAACGCGGTCGTCATCGTTACCAAACTTGGGGAAATCACCCGTCGTCTTAAAGTCCACGATAAAGCCGGTTGCATCCTTGATGGGAGCTACGTTTGCATACTTAATGGCACTCAGCGAGTCGGCAACCACCGAAAGTCCTGCAATGCCAAACGCCATAAAGCGATCCACGTAGGTATCGTGAAGTGCCATCTGCGTCTTTTCATATGCGTACTTGTCGTGCATATAGTGAATGATGTTCATGGTGTTTACGTAGAGATGGCTGAGCCACGCCATGTAAATCTCCATACGAGCCATCACTTCGTCGTAGTCCAGCTTATCGCCTTCCATAACGGGCATCTGAGGGCCGATATGCATGCTGCTGGAGGTATCGTAACCGCCGTTGATGGCAAGAAGCAGCAGCTTTGCAAGGTTACATCTTGCGCCGAAGAACTGCATCTGCTTACCAACCTTCATGGCAGATACGCAGCAAGCGATCGCGTAGTCATCGCCGTAGATGGGACGCATGAGGTCGTCGCTTTCGTACTGGATGGAGTCTGTGTCCTTGGAGACCTTTGCGCAGAATCTCTTAAAGTTTTCGGGCAGGTGCACAGACCAGAGAACGGTCAGGTTAGGCTCGGGAGAAGAGCCAAGGGTATAGAGGGTATTCAGCATACGGTAGCTGTTTTTG
>JAZRQR010000091.1:0-7676 GCA_045650025.1 Eubacteriales bacterium | reverse complement strand
GGGGGAAGCTGTCGCGCAGCGACTGAAGGGGAGCGGCGGGCAAAACGGTTCGGTTGCCCGTTTGGGTGAACCGCTCTGAAACCTATGTATTCGCGTTCCCCTTCAGCCGCTGCGCGGCAGCTTCCCCCCGGGGGACGCCTTTTTCATCGCGTGTTCGCTTTGATACTTATCCGCCGGGAGAAAAACATAATGCTTGATGGCGTTTGCTAATGTAAACTTTAAGGAAGAGCAAGGTGTTACAAACGGCATCGGCTTTTTTGCGTATAAAAGCACAAAAATTTCCTCTGCGGTTATCAATCTGTTCGCATTCTTTCACGCGCGGTTCATAATTGTGTGTTATAATGCGCACAATAGGACAAAATGAGGGTGAAATCATGGCAAATTTTCAGGAAAAGCTTTTTAAATTCATGTATGGCAGATACGGCGCGGATCGCCTTAGCCGCGTGCTGTCGGTCGCGGCAATCGTGCTGCTGGTGCTCTCGCTGCCCGTCTCGCTGATCTGGGGCAGAACACTTGCAGGCGGCATTGTGTCGGGCGTGCTGTACGCGGGCTCGCTTGGGCTTTGCATCTGGTCCACGGCACGCATCATGTCGCGCAAGATCTATAAGCGTCAAGCCGAGAATTCCAAATGGTGCGCCTTGGAATACAAGGTGCGCTGCCTGTTCCGCCGTCATAACGGCAACAAGGATACCGACACCCACGTGTTCCGCGATTGCCCTAAGTGCAAGGCAACGCTGCGCCTGCCCAGAGAAAAGGGCAAGCATACCGTGCGCTGCCCGCGCTGCCAAAAGAAGTTTACCGTTCGTGTCCGTGCGGTGAAAAATAAAAAATAAGAGCAAAGTCTCCACCCATTGGGTGGGGGCTTTTTTGTCGGGCCTTGGGAGACGGATGCTTCCGCATACTTGCGGACAAGGGTGCATATATTGCTGTGAAAGGTGGTGGTTGTGTGCGCAGCGTGATGGTGAATCGAGCCGAGGATGCGGGCTTGGAAAAAAGGACGTATTTGCCGCCAAGCGTGATCCGTATGCTGCCCGAGCGGCTGGTCAGCGAGCTTTACGCGGGGCATTTGCCCGAGCATATCGAGGAGATCCGCTTGCGCACGGGGCGGTGCGCCGGCGTGGTGGCAAGCGGGCGCAATATTCTGCTGCGTACCGTGCTCAGCGCGCAGGAAATGACCGCAACGCTGACGCGCATGTGCGGCGGCTCGCTCTATTCGCACGCGCCCACCATTGCAGAGGGGTATCTGACGCTGGAGGGCGGCGTGCGTGTTGGCGTGTGCGGTAGAGCCGCTTGCGAGCAGGGTGAGGTGATTGGGGTGTACGACGTTTCGGGCTTGTGCATCCGTATTCCCGCGCACTTCTCGGCAAGCGGCAGGGAGATCTGCAATCTTATGCAGAAATTCCGCTACACCAAGGGAGTTTTGATCTACGCGCCGCCCGGTGTGGGCAAGACCACGCTTTTGCGCGGAGTGGCGGTCTCGCTTGCATCGGGGGAGAACCCCTTGCGCGTGGTGGTGATCGATTCGCGCGGTGAGATGCCTTTTTTGCAAACGAGTGCCGCGCTGAGCCTGGACGTGCTGGTGGGGTATCCGCGCTGCCTTGGCGTGCAGATCGCCTGCCGCACCATGAACGCGCAGGTCATGATCTGCGATGAGATCGGCGATTACCAAGAGGCGCTCTCGCTGACATCGGTGCAGAATTGCGGCGTACCCTTAGTGGCAACGGCGCATGCATCGTCCGTGGAGGAGCTGCTGTGCCGCACGGGGATCCGCCTTTTGCACGATGCCAAGATGTTTGGCGCGTACGTGGGCATTTCGCGGCGCGAGGGCGGCTTTGCCTACCAAGTGACCGATTGGGAGAGCGCGGATGCTTGCCTTTAAAATTGCAGGGGCAGTGCTGGTGCTTGCCAGCGGCACGGGGCTTGCCGTGGGGGCGGCGCGCTTTGAGCGCGTGCGGTTGCAGGTGCACGATGCGCTGATCTCGCTGCTTTTTTTCATTAAGGGGCGCATTGATTGCTATGCCATGCCTGCCGAGCAGATCATGCTGGAAATGGATAAGAGCATTCTTGCCGATTGCCGCTGCCCCGGGCAGGTGGATTCGATTGAGGCGCTGCTGCCGCACGTGCAAAGCTATCTCGATCCCGAGACCTATCGCGTGCTGCAATCCTTTGGCGCGGGGCTGGGTGGTGGCTTTCGCGAGGAGCAGATCAAGCGATGCGACTATTACATTGAGCTTTTGCGGGATAAGCGCATGCAGCTGGAAGCGCAGAGAGCCGCGAGAGCAAAAACGAACGGAGCGATATGGATCTTATGCGCCCTGTGCGCGGTGATCCTACTTTGGTAAGCATGGAAGTTGGACTTGTTTTAAAGGTGGCGGGCGTGGGGCTTTTGGTGTCGGTTGCGACGCAGATCCTCAACAAATCGGGCAGAGACGAGCAGGCGACGCTGGTCACGGTGGCAGGCATTGTGGTGGTGCTGCTGATGTTGGTCGAGCAGATCGGTGCGCTGTTCTCGCTCATCTACGCCACGTTTGGGTTTTAGGAATGGATATGCTCAAGATCTGCGGCATTGCCATGCTGTGCCTGGCGGCGATCTGGGTGCTTCGGCAATACAAAACCGAGATGGTGCTGCCTGTGCGCGCGGCGGGCACGGTGCTGCTTTTTTTCATGGTGTTAAACGCTGCACAGCCGCTTTTTTCACTGATAAAGGATCTTTCGGCGCAGAGCTTGCCCGTTGCGTACGGTGAAATTTTGCTCTCGGGGCTGGGGATCTGCCTGATCTGCACGCTGGGCGCGGGCATCTGCCGCGATTTTGGCGAGGCGGGAATGGCAACGGCGCTGGAGAGCGCAGGCAAGGTGGCGGTGCTTTTGGAGGCGCTGCCCTTAATTGGTGACATTCTGGACATGACAAAGGAGCTGCTATTGTGAAAAGGTGGGTGTGCGGTGCGGGAATTGCGCTGCTCCTGGCGCTGGTGTTTTGCCTTCCCGCAGGGGCTGCGCAGGAGAATGCGCAGTATAGCGCGCTGCCCGAGCAGTACACGGCGCTGGAGGAGCTGATTCCCGCGCAGCTGGCGGGCGTGCTGCCCGAGGGCTTGTTTTCCTCGGACGTGGCAACGGTGCGCCAGAGCCTTGGGCAGCTGCTTTCGTTTTCGGGGCTGCTTGGGCTTTTGCTGGAGCTTTACGGCTTGCAGCTGGGGCAGAGCGGCGCGCTGCTTGCTTCAATCTGTGGACTTTTGCTGCTTTGCGGCATGATGCGCGCGCTGGGCAAGGCGCAGAGTGTGCCGCATGCCTCACTTGCGCCGCGGCTGTGCCTGTTTGGTGCGGTGGCAAGCGCGGGATACTTAGCGGTGGAGAGCATGGTGGGGTATTTTTCCTCCCTCAAGGTACTCATGGGCGGGCTTGTGCCGCTGATGAGCACCCTGTATTTGCTGGGTGGAAATATCACGCGCGCCACGGTAGGGAATGCCACGCTTGCGGTGGGACTTGACGTGTGCGGCAGCGTGTGCGCGGATATTGCGCCGCCCCTGTTTGGCTGCTGCATGGCAATGACCCTGCCCTCGGTGCTGGAATCGGGCGTGGATCTTTCGCGCATTTGCACCTTTGCTAAAAAGACCTATACCACCGTGCTGGGCGTGCTGACACTGCTGCTCTCGCTTTGCCTGTCGGCGCAGAATCTGATCGCCTCGCGCTCGGATAGCCTTGCCATGCGCAGCGGTCGCTATGCCATTGGGCAAATGATTCCCGTGGTGGGCGGCGCGCTTTCGGGCTCCTTAGACACCTTGGCGGCAAGCGTGGGGCTTTTGCGCGGCTTGGCAGGCGGATGCGGCGTGCTGCTGCTTTGCCTGCTTTGCGCGCCGGTGCTGTTGCAAATGCTTGCCTTGCGCACGCTGTTTGATCTGGGCGCGTCCTTGGCGCACCTGCTTGGCTGTGCGTCCGAGGGGGCAATGTTAGAGCAAACAAGCAGCCTGTTTGGGTATATGGCAGCCGCAGTTGCCATGTGCACGGCGGTATTTGTACTGGCGGTGGGCGCGTTTGCCGCTTGCGCCGCCGCGTGGGTGGCGTAGTATGGGCGGGTATTTGTATGCGCTTGCCACGCTCTCGGTGCTCATTGGCGTGGTGTGTATGCTGCTGCCTGCGTCTGCTGCGCAGCATGCAAAGCTTTTGTGCAGCCTTTGCGTCATTTGCCTTGTCTGTGCGCCCGTGGTCGGCTTGCTGGACGCGCTGGCAGAGGGCTCATGGGAGATTCCCGAGGCGTGGGAGGAGCAAGAGGAGCAGGAGCAGAACTATGGAGAATTGACGCAAGCCATGGTGGCAGGGCAGCTGCAGGTGCTGCTGGAGCGCGAGATGGGGCTTGCACCCAAGACGTGCAGCGTGCGACTTACGCAGGGTGCGGACGGAACCATCACGCACGCCACGCTGATTCTATCGGGGAAGGCGATCTGGCGCGATCCCGACCCGATCGCAGCATACGTGCAGGGGCTTTTGGGCTGTCCGTGCACGGTGGTATTGGACTAAATGGGAGGGAATATGTACGCAGACGGAGTTGGACAGATCAAGGGTACGCTGGGGCAGATGCAAAAGAGCGGGAAATTATGGATCGTGGTGCTGGGGGCTATCATAGGGCTTGGGTTGTTGGTGGTGGGCAGTCTGGATCTGCCGATCGGCAAGCAGGAGAGCGGCACCACCAATGCCGTGAGTGATGAGCAAGCGCAGCTGCAGGCGTACAGGCAGCAGCTATCTGCCGATATAGCCGCGCTTTGCGCCGAGGTGCAGGGCGTGGGCAGGGTGCAGGTCATGGTCACCTTGTCGGGCGGGTACGAATACGTGTACGCGCAGGACGTGCAGAGCAAGACAAGCGGGGACAGCTACACGTGGGAGGAAAATTACGTGCTGATCGGCTCGGGCAGCGCGCAAAGTCCGCTACTTTTGGTGCGCATGCAGCCCGAGGTGGCGGGCGTGGGCATCGTGTGCGGGGGAGGGGCAGACCCTGCCGTGCAAAACGAGCTTATTGCCCTGGTCAGCGCGGCGTTTGGCATCGGCACCAATAAAATTCACGTCAGCGCCCTGCAAAATCCGTAAAGCAGGCATATTCGGGCGCGCGGCGCGATATACTGTAGCGTAACACAAGAACGGAGGGCTTACATATGAACTTCAAAAAGGTACTGGATACCATGGGCGGTTTCTTTAAGAAAATGGGAAAGCGCAATCTCATCATTGCGGGCGCGGTCATTATGATCGGTCTTGCGGTCTACGTTAACTGGATCTTCTTTGCGGGCAACGGCACGGATGATTCCTTCCACTACGATCAAAGCGCAGGCATGAACACCAATTACGGCACCACGCTTGGCACCGGTTCGACCACGGGCGAACAGAACAGCACCGCAACAGATGTTTCTTCCTATTTCAGCAGCGTGCAGGTTTCCAGACAAAAGGCACGTGACGAGGCACTTGAGGTGCTCAACTCGGTGGTAGACAACGACAACGCCACCGACCAGGTCAAGGCAGAGGCAGTTGCCGAGATCAGGCAGATCGCCTCCGAGATGGAGAACGAGGCAAAGATCGAGTCGCTGATCAAGTCCAAGGGCTATGCGCAATGCGTGGCAGTCATCAGCGGCGAGAACGTCAGCATCGTGGTGCAGCACGAGGGCGAGCTGAGCGCGGCGGCGCTGGCGCAGATCAACGCCATCGTCTACGAGCAGACCGGCATCTCTCCCGCAGGCATCAGCATCATTGTTAAGGGGTAAGGGCATACAGAAAAGTCACCACGAAACGTGGTGACTTTTTGCGTGGTATGTAATTGGGCAACCAAATCAGGCGGGTGGCACGAGGGCGCATCCTTGGCTGCCGCGTAGCTTTTTTATCTTGCTTTTGGTCATATCCCTTGTCACTCCTCTGTGATTTTGCATACAATGGCAGTATAATTACGGAATTGAGAGGTTTTTTGTATGCAAGAGAACAGCAAACAGACCTATTTTGCATCTGCCAACACGGCGCGCGGCTTTGTCAGCTATTTTGCTTCCTGCTTTGGTGGGGAGGGAATTGCGCGGCTATACATGATCAAGGGCGGGCCCGGCACGGGCAAAAGCCGATTTCTTGGTGACGTGGCGCACGCGGCGGTGCTGCGCGGCTGGCGTGCTGAATATTACGCTTGCTCGTCCGATCCGCATTCCTTGGACGGCGTGATCCTGACCCACCCCGGCGGGGAACGCATCGCCCTTGCCGATGCCACGCCGCCCCACGTTATGGAGCCCATGCTGCCGGGTGTGCGCGACGTCATTGTCAATCTCGGCGACTTTTGGGATCGCGAAAGGCTTGCCAAGAACGCCTCTCGCATTCGCGTGCTTTCGGGCTACAAGCAGGCTTGCTTTGACCGCAGCTACGAGTATCTGCGCGCGGCGGGGAGCTTGCTGGCGGTGCGCGATAGCCTGATCGCGCCCTGCGTGGACGCCGACCGTTTTGCCCGTGTGGTGGCAAAGCTGACTAAACGCCTGGGGCAGGGCGCACCCGAGCGCGGCGGTATCGAACGCCTGGGGCTTTGCGATTGCATTGGCATGCACGGGCAGGTACACCTTGGCACGTATGAGCAGGCAGCCGAGCGGTTGGTGGTGCTGCAGCCCTTTTACGGCATGGAGCTGCGCGTCATGCAAGCGGTTTATGAGGAGGCGCACCGCCGCGGCTGCAGGCTTTGGCGTGCGCCGCACGTGCTGCTGCCCGATAAGACTGCGGCACTCTATTTTCCCGATACCCGTTTGTGCATGACGGTGCATCCCGTGCAAGCGACCCTGGGGCAGGAGGTGCACACGGTGGATCTGCGCCGCCTTTGCAATGCGGACGCCCTGCGCGGCGTGCGCGGTGAGGCGCGGCTTGCAGGGCGGCTGGCAGATAGCGCGATCGATGCCGCTGCGGAGAGCTTTGCAAGGGCAGGAGAGTACCATTTTGAGCTGGAAAGCCTTTACACCGCTGCCATGGACTTTGCCGCAAAGGAGCGATTTACCGCCACATTTTGCGATGCAATTTTACAAAAACCTTGACAATTTGCCTCTTTATATAGTATAATAATAAATTGAGATACTATATGTAAGGACAAAAATCAATGAATCAAATTATCGCATACGACGCAAACGTATATATTGAGAAGCTGCGCGGCTACACCGCCTCGCTTGCCGCAGAGCTTGGGCACGCACCCAAATGCTTTGTGCTGACCTTTGGCTGCCAGCAAAACGAGGCGGACAGCGAAAAGCTGGCGGGCATGGCGCAGGATATGGGCTACGAGCTCTGTGACGACCCTGCGGACGCTGACCTGATCGCGGTCAACACCTGCGCCATCCGTGAGCATGCCGAGCAAAAGGCGCTTTCCATGGTGGGGCAGTATAAGCACCCCAAAGCCAAAAAGCCCACGCTGCTCATTGCAGTTTGCGGCTGCATGGTGGCGCAGGAGCACCGCCGCGAGGATATCAAGCACAAATACCCTTACGTGGACGTGACGTTCGGCACGGCATCCTTGCACCGTTTTCCCGAGCTGCTCTGGCAAAAGATCGCGCGCTCGCGCCGCATTTTCTGCCCCGAGGAGACCGAGTACGTGGTTGCAGAGGGCATGCCCATCACGCGATCGAGCGACTACCGCGCCTGGGTGTCTATCATGTACGGCTGCAATAATTTCTGCTCCTACTGCATCGTGC
>JAZRQR010000090.1:0-10065 GCA_045650025.1 Eubacteriales bacterium | reverse complement strand
AGGCCCGTTGGTCAAGCGGTTAAGACACCGCCCTTTCACGGCGGTAACATGGGTTCGATTCCCGTACGGGTCACCAGAAAAAGAACAGGCACCTCATTCGAGGTGCCTGTTCTTTTTCTGTCGGCCCGACGCGAACCCATTTCGTGCGCAACGCGCACGATTGGGTTCGCATTCGCCGCTCGTAGATCGGAGAGCGACTCGCGCAGCGAGGCATTCTCCAGGCGGAGAGCGCGCGAATTCTCGCCAAAGGCGAGATTCCCGTACGGGTCACGCGGGCGCAAAGTTGTTTGTGCGGAGTGAATATGATACCTGTGAAAGAGCGTCCGCATGGGAACCTCATCCGTCGCTTCGCGCCACCTTCTCCAGCGGAGAAGGCTTTTTTGTTACTGCAGTCGCGGGCCGTCAAGGGCGTCGACTCCGCCGGTTGGAGAACCACACATAAAAAACAAGGCTGAACCTGAGGGCGTGCAAAATTAGCGGTAAAAATGAAATTAGCCACCACGTTTTTTTGTGGTGGCTTTTTGATATGCAGAAAACAAGGAAAAGCCCCGCGCGAGGCGGGGCAATAAAAAATATAATCTATTTTGATTCAGCCATTTCTTTAGCTCTTGCGAGTAGATTTATATAACGATCATCTTCGTGCACTGCATCAAACCAAGGCCACTTTGTCATCGCATTAAATATGTCACCCTTAATTTGCCAAAACAACCACAAGTATGGTGTCCAAACACTCGTACCATCTTCAAAGAATATGTTAACTTCGCAATTCTTTTCTATTTTGGAGATCTTTGCATTTTCAAACAGTATAGGAGAACCTGTATCCATTTTTTTGCCTTCTGGTATTTGTAACCAAGCATCATACAATGTAAAAGCTTTTTCAAGATATATAAACCCTTCATCAGTTTCACCAGCACCAATCATTGCTCCTGCAGCCTTTAAGCACAAATCAGCATAGCAACCGCTCCATGCCTCAGAAATTTCTCCATTATCTGAAATACACTCAAGGACTCTCATTCTATATTTCATAAGAGCAGCCGTTTTTTGTGGTTTTTCAAAGAGCATACCATTGTCTTTTTCATAATAACGCATATACTCTCTTCCTAAAAAGTGCATTAAATTTAAGAGAACATTCGCTGTGTTCTGCTTTTGATATTCTGCTTGTTTTCCCCTCGTCCAAAACCGCTCTTCAATACGCTCGTTTTGACAAGACGAATAAAACTGTTCGCTTTTATATTGCCAGTTTTCCCATTCATCATCGGGGCATACGATGCTCATACATTCCAGTGCGTTTTGACGGGTATATTCCCAAGTGCAATCTGAAATAATTTTCTCGCATACTTCCTTGAGTAGCGGGTAATCGCTTTGCCAACAGCCTTTATTTCTCAAAATTGCCATAGCCAAACAATCGCAAACAACAAAATCCGAGGGATACTTTTTGTAGTATTCCTTTGCCAAAATCAGTTGTTCTGTCGGAAGCGATTGGTTGAATTTTGACATGAAAAATTCAACATCCGCTTGGTGGCTGGCTTCATCGTTACCAATAAGCTCGTCAACCGTTATTTTAAAATAATTTGCGATTCGAGGCAAAAGAGTAATATCGGGATATCCGCCGCGCTCCCAGTTGGAAACCGCTTGCGGTGAAACCATCAGCGCGTTGGCTAACTCTTCTTGCGTTAGCTTTAGTTTTCTTCTTTCACGGAGTATCACTTCCGCAATTTTTAATTCAGCCATAAAATCCTCCTAAATGATTATTAGAGGTGCGCACCTTCTGATAGTATGATAGCATTAATAGCACGTAAAGTCAACAACTGCACTATTGAGTTTTCTCAAACATCATTTGAAAAATGCAAATCTCGCTTGTTTTTTCTGCTTTCCCGACGCTCGCGTCCGGGGCAAGCATAGCGCGTGGATGTCCACCGCGCAAAATCGGGCAGATGCCCGAACCTACTATCAGAAGAGAAAATGGTTCGTAGTAGGGTGGGGGGCTTGCTCCCACCGAAAAATACCTTTATGAAATCAAAAACGGGCGACCAATGGTCGCCCCTACAATGTAGGTGTTGCTTTTAAAAACGAAGCGGCGGGAGCAAGCCCCCACCCTACGTTATGAAATTGATTTCTCCGCTAAGAATGCAGAGACGACGGTTTAGCCTTATTTTCTATTACGCCATCGTCGCCAGCATGGGGAGGGTGACCTCGTAGCGGCACGGCTCACATGCGAGATACCGCGCAAATTCGTCCGCCATGTAAGCCGACATGCGCCAGACCTCGTTGCCCAGACTTCCCGCAATGTGCGGGGTCAGGATGCAGTTTGGCAGGGTATAAAAGGCGTGATCGGCGGGCGAGGGCTCGGGATCGGTCACGTCCAGTATCGCGGTCAGATCGGGACGCTCGGAAAGCGCGCGCACCAAATCTGCCTCCACCACCTGCGCGCCGCGCCCCGTGTTGAGAAACGTGGCATAGGGCAGCATGCGCGAGAAATGCGCATAGGTCAGCATGCCGCGCGTCTGGGCGTTGTTGGGCAGGTGGTTGGAAACCACCGCGCTTTTTTCAAACAGCTTTTCCAGCGAGCAGGGCGTTGCGCCAAGCGCAGCTGCCTTTTCGGGGGAGAGGTAGGGGTCGTACACCAGCACGTCCAGCTTGAATTGCCTGAGCATCTCAGCGACCAGAGAGCCGATCATGCCGCAGCCGATCAACCCCACGCATTGCGCGTAATTGCCAAGGTAGGCGGTGCTGCGCGGTGCGCCCTTTTGCGCCTTCATGTCGCGCGATTGGGCAAAAAATCCTTTGTTGGCAAGCAGGATTTGCGCCACGGTGTATTCGGCAACCGGCACGGCATTGGCTGCCCATGCGCTGTAGATTTTGACGCCGCGCGCAAGGAAAGGGCGCGCAAAGGCTTGCACCGAGCCTGCGGCGTAAAAGACGGCTTGCAGACGGGGGAGGTGGCGCGCGATCTGCTCCTCGGTCAAGAACGGCATACCCCAGGTGGAGAACACGATCTCGGTGTCGGCAGGAATGGCGTCAAGGTCTGCACAGGAATAGATCTTATCCTCCAGCTCGCACAGGGATCGCAGGCGCGCGACCGTGTCCGCGTGGTAGACGCGGTGAATATCCGCAGGGCGGTTGCATAAATAGATGGCTTTCATACGCTAGCTCCTATGATGTGACGCAGGGCGTTCGCCTCGCGCGCAAGCGTGTCAAGGCAGTCGTCCGGCATAAATTCCAAAAGCAGGGTGTGCGGGGATCCAAGCAGGGAAAGGTAGGCTTGCCATTCGGCAATGCCGTCCGCCAGCGGGAAGCGATCAGCGCCCTTCCATTGAAATACGTGCACGTGCGTCACGTAAGGCGCAAGTGTGCGCAAGTACGCCAGGTTTTGCTCTGCCGTGCGTGTTTGAAAGGGCTGCCAGTAGGTGCGAAAATGCGGGGAATGGACGTCTTGCATCAAGCGCAGCGCGTCCTCGGGACGCTCGGTAAAGGTGCGCAGGTGGCATTCGGTGCAAAGGGTCACGCCGTGCTTTTCTGCCAAGGCAGCAGCCGCGCGGCATTCGTCAAGCAGCGCCCGGATCTCGTCCTCGGTCATGCCCGCGCCCGATTTCGTGCCGCACCATACGCGCAGCGTGTCAGTGCCAAGGCGCCGGGCGGCAAGGAGATAGGGCTCCAGCTCGGCAATGGGCGTTTGCCCCAAGCGGAAATACGTGCCGTACGAGCAGCAGGCAATGCCAAACTCGCGCTGCAGGGCAACCAGCTCGTCCAATTTTGCTGTGTCGCGGCAGGGGGCGTGCACGTCGCTGCCCCATTCAATCAAGGAAAGCCCCGCATCCCGCATCGCGCAAAGAATCTCGCGCGGTGCGTGCGCGCGGAAAGAAACCGAAACCAATCCCGTATTGTGCTGCATGGTGCGCCTCCTTGTCTGTTTTCATCTTTTTCTTTATTATAGACGATTTTTTGCGCGGTGTCAAGGCGGTTGCTCTTGCGATTCATGTTTGCGTATGATACAATAAATTTGAAAAAATGTGGAATTTTGTGACACGGTTTGCAAAAAACGTGGTCTTTATAGGTACAGGGGTATCTTAGTGCCCAAAGGAGGTGTAGCATGGCAAGCAAACGGAGTCAAGCTTGGTTGACGGACGAGCAGATCATCGATCTGTATTTTGCGCGCGAGGAGCGCGCCATTGCCGAGACCGATAAAAAATACAGTCAATACCTACATACCGTAGCCTATAGCATTTTGGCAAACGAGCAGGATGCAGAGGAGTGCTTGCAGGATACGTACCTGCGCGTATGGCATGCCATACCGCCCGAGCGTCCGAGCATTTTTCATGCGTTTTTAGCCAAAATCACGCGCAATCTGTCGCTCAACCGTTTGAAAACGGCAAAGCGCCAAAAGCGAGTGCCGAGTGAGGCAAGCGTGTCCTTGCAGGAGCTGGAGGAATGCGTGTCCGATAGGGATAGCTTGTCGCGCCAGCTGCAATCGGCTGCCATTGCGCGCGCCGTCAACCGTTATCTGGACGGCGTTTCGGATCGCCGCATGTACGTGTTTATCTCGCGCTATTTCTATGCGTTGACCATTCCGCAGATTGCCAAAAGGCTTTCCTGCAGCGTATCCTTGGTTAACCGCGAGCTTACCGAAATTCGGCGCGAGCTCCGCATCGAACTGGAAAAGGAGGGTATTGAAGCATGAAAAAGGAACAGCTTTTTGAAGCGATTGGCGAAATAGAAGACCGCATTTTGGATCGTTATCGCCAAATGGATCAGCGTCTGGCGCGACAGCATGCGCAAAAAAAGCGCACGCTGCGCATAGTGGCACTCGCGGCTTGCCTTGCCCTTTTGATGGGCGCGTGCGTGCCGGTTGGCATGATGATCGCGCAATGGGGGGGCGAGCAGAGCGGCCCCATCCTGCCGGGCGGTACGAGCACGGAGCAGGAAAGTGCACAGCCGGGTGAGGATGTGACCGGTGCGCCCGATGACCCCGAGCCGCTTGTGCCAGGTCCTTCGATCTCGTTGGACGGTCTGCAGGCGCTTGCCGAAATGCGCGCCATGATTGCAACCGAGGACGAGCACAAGCTGGCGCAGTATTTGCTTGGTGTAGCAGGCGGAGGGGCGAATGACAGACTGGATCTGATCGACTTTGTGGCACTGGTAGACGGGACTCCGTATCCCTGGCTGATGCAAGGCGAGGTGAGCGGACTGGTCTATCAAACAACCAATCAAAACGAGAGCTTTCTGGTCAAGGTTGTCGCAGAAAACGGGGACTGGGTGCTGTGCGAGTACATGCTGTCGGTTTCTGATGCGGCTGCATATCTGGAGTCGATCAAACAGGAATTTTCGGACGCCAACCTGCTAAAGACACCGGTTTCCTCGGCAGACGGCGCACTGACGTTGCATACAGAGACTCGCGAGACCGCACAGGACGGTGAGCTTGCGCGGATTATCTGGTGGGGTGAGATGCGCGGTAGGGTTGTGCGCATTGTGTGCGGTATATCCGACGCGGACGCGGTGGATACTGCCGCGCTGCTCCGTGAGCTGCGCGTGACCGAGTCGGTGGACGTGTCGTATCTGTACCCGCGCTTTGATAAGGCGGACACGGTCTTTGATGCGTTTGTCGAGCAGCCGGGATATGAGATCTACGACACCATCAACGAGTATTTTGGGCGCGTGAACAATGCTTGGATGAATGAGCAGTACCAAGACCCAAGCGCGCCGCCTACCATTTGCGTGACGCATCAAGGTGTGGAATACACGCTGGCTTACGAATATTCGCTGCCTGCTACGTACAGCCAGCAGGCAAGACACCGATATGAGAGTACCGAGAACGACGGACCGTCCGCAATGATCGATGCGGCTACGCTTTCGCTGATCAGCCTTACGCTGTCATATTTGCGTCAAGCTCCCGACGAGGGTGCAGAGGTGCTGACCATTGAACAGGTCGAGCAGGTTGCCAAGGACTTTTTGGCAACGCAGGTCAAGGATCCTGAAGCATATCGCATAAGCATAGAGCCTTGGGCAGATGGCGGCGCGTTTGTTTTCTTCTCGCGCTACGTAGGCGAGGTGCGAAGCCACGATTATGTGATGATGCAGATCACCCGATACGGAGAGATCGAGTTCTACACGCTCAATTATCTGGGAGCTATGCGCTATGCGCCCGAAATTCCCGAGAGCGTCATGCAATCGGTGATGGCAAGCATGGAAGCAATGGTGGGCGAGGATGCGCAAGGTACCTGCACGGTCAAGGCGATCGCGCTGACGTTGAGCGGTCAGCTGGCACTGGACTGCGAGGTGATTGCCACGTATACCGATGCCAACGGCGAAGAGCGCGGCAGCAGCGCATCGGTACTGTTTTACTTGACCGAAGAATACGTTCCCAAGGAGCCGAGCGACGGGGATACCACTCAGCCCGAGCCCGAGCCCGATCCTTCCGTTACGGATTCGGGCTATGCGAATATGGAGTTCGGTGCGTTTGTCGATCCGCATGAATACGTCATTCATGTTGCCAGCACCTGGGAATTCAAATCGGAGCAGCTCAAGGGGCAGGATATCCACTGGGGCATGGAAGATAGCGAGTATTATGAGGATGTAACCGCTCCCGCCACCCGTACTGTAACCTATGAGGGAAAGGAATACGTTTTGTACTATGCCTATTCCCGCACGCAGTCCATACTGCTGCAAAAGAGACATATGTATACTTGGTATAACGAAGAGATGGAGCTCAACGCCTCCTTTGATGCTGTCAGCGGCGCTATGGTGACCTTCTTTGTGCGTTATTCGGACGAACTACCGACGATAGAGAACTTTGATCATGAGACAAACTGGCAAATGGCGTATGAGTGGATCCAAACGCTGGTCAGCGATCCCGAGGCGTATGAGCGCGGCGGATACACGGTATCTCCCGGTTATTACGTGGAGTATCATTTTACGCGCTGCGTTGGGGATTTGCGCACCAATGATGCCATCTACGTAACCTTTGACGTTCCAACCGGGCAAATGTATAGTATCTCCTTGGGATATATCGGTGCGCTGCGCGGTATGGAGCCGCTGCCCGAGAGCGTGATACAGTCGCTGGAGCAGATGCTGGAATCGTTTATGCTGCATCCGGATGATGAGTATACGATTTATGATTTGTTCCTCATGCCCGATGGCAGACTTGCGATGGAATGTCACCTTGAGGTGCATTATACCGAACTGACAGATGGCAGGGAAACACTTCGAGAAGAAGAAGCGTGGTTGCTGGTGTATCTGACCGAGCCGATTCAATAAACCAAACGAAAAAAGGGCTCTCCCGGTTGGGAGAGCCCTTGCGTTTTTTACTTACCCTGCTCCATAGCGCGGCGCTTGCGCATCATTTCCTTCATACGCAGCTCGGTATTCAGGATCTTCTTACGCAGACGGATGGATTTGGGGGTGATCTCGATCAGATCGTCATCGGTGATGTACTCGATCGCTTCCTCCAGCGTCATGATGATGGGGGGCGTGAGCAGCAGCTTTTCGTCCGCACCGGCGGAACGGATAGCGGTCAGGTGCTTTTCCTTGCAGGGGTTAACGGCAATGTCGTCGTTCTTGGGATTTTCGCCCACGATCATGCCCTCGTACACAGCGGTCTGAGGACCTACGAACAGTCTGCCGCGCTCCTGGGTCTGGTACAGACCGTAGCGGGTGGTCTCGCCTGCCTCGGATGCGATCAGGGAGCCGGTGAACTTCATGGTGATCTCACCGCGGTAAGGCTCATATCCTGCGAAAATGGTGTTGATGGTACCCTCGCCGTGGGTAGCGGTCAGGAACTCGGAGCGGTAGCCGAACAGGCAGCGAGAGGGAATGAGGTACTCAATTCTCATGCGGTTGCCCGAGCCCAGGGGATTCATTTCCAAGAGGTCACCCTTACGCTGACCCAGCTTTTCCACAACGGCACCAACGTACTCGTTGGGAACGTCCAGCGTCACGCGCTCCATCGGCTCGCACTTTACGCCGTCAATTTCCTGGAACAGCACGCGGGGGTTGGAGCATGCCAGCTCAAAGCCTTCGCGGCGCATGGTCTCCAGCAGAATGGAGAGGTGCATTTCGCCTCTGCCTGCAACGCGGAACTCATCGGTGGTGTCACCGTCGTTAACACGCAGGGAAACGTCCTTGAGCAGCTCGCGGTAGAGTCTGTCGCGGATCTGTCTGGAGGTGACGAACTTGCCTTCCTTGCCTGCCAGAGGGGAGTTGTTGACCGCAAAGGTCATTTCCATGGTGGGCTCGCTGACCTTAACGAATTCCAGCGGCTCAGGGCAGGTGGTGGAGGTGATGGTGTCACCGATCGAGATCTCGCCCGCGCCGGAGAAGCAAACAATGTCGCCTACCTTGGCTTCCTCTACGGGTACGCGGTTCAGACCGTCGATCTGCATAACGGTGACAATACGGATCTTCTTGGGAGCCGCATTGGAGAAGTAGTTGGTAATCAGCGCATCCTGGTTGACCTTCAGGCAACCGCGCTCGATGCGACCGATACCGATTCTGCCCACGAAATCGTTGTAGTCGATGGAGGAGACCAGCAGCTGCAGCTCGCCTTCCTCGTCGCCCTCGGGGGCAGGAATGTAATCTACGATGGTTTCAAACAAAGGAGTGAGGTCGTCACCCAGGTTTTCGGGGTCAAAGGAAGCCTTGCCCTCTCTGCCCGAGCAGTACAGCATGGGGGAATCCAGCTGCTCGTCGCTTGCGTTCAGGTCGATCAGAAGCTCCAGGATCTCGTCCTCAACTTCGCCAAGTCTGGCGTCGGGCTTATCGATCTTGTTGATACAAACGATGACGCGGTGGTTGAGCTCCAGCGCGCGCTGCAGTACGAAGCGCGTCTGGGGCATGGGACCCTCGGCTGCGTCAACCAGCAGAATTACGCCGCTGACCATCTTGAGCACGCGCTCTACCTCGCCGCCAAAGTCAGCGTGGCCGGGGGTGTCAATGATGTTGATCTTGGTGTCCTTGTAATGTACGGCGGTGTTCTTTGCCAGAATGGTAATGCCGCGCTCCTTTTCCAAGGCGCCCGAGTCCATCACGCGGGTCACAGTCTCCTGGTTGTCGCGGTAAATGCCGCCCTGCTGCAAAAGTCCGTCCACCAGGGTGGTCTTACCGTGGTCAACGTGTGCGATGATTGCAATGTTTCTCAAATCGTTTCTGATCATTTTAATCTCCCAAGCTCAAATTTTGGCATAATTCGCTATCATACTTATTATACCATATATTTTGCACAAAAAACAGAGGTGAAATCATGATTTTTACAAAATTCGCGAGAAATCGCTTGTGCAAAATTGACAAAAGTGAGGGGGTGTGGTATAATGTAGAAAAGAGTAGGCGGTGGGGGCGGTGCTCGACGACCTGTGCTGTCCCTCGTGTCATCCTGAGCGGAGCAAACATCCCTGTGCGGATGTTTGCGTAGTCGAACTTTCAAAAATCTGCAACGAATTGCTGATTTTTGAAAGTCAAAACGCTTGCAGCGTTTTGAGGATCTACGAGGGGGATGTTGTCCGCCCGTAGATCCTGTGCTTCGCACACCCCTTCGGGGTTCGACTTCGGGCCATTTCGCAGTTTACTGCGAAATATCCCTTCGCTCAGGATGACACGGGCGGGGCATACGCACCCTAAACCCGTAGGGACACCGCCCCTGCAATCAAGCAAAACCGAGAGATATGGAAAGAAACGGAGAATATACGGTATATGATAAAAGCCATTATTTTTGACCTGGACGGAACGGTCGCGGACACCATATCCGCCATCCGCGAGGGTGTTAATCTGACCATGGAGCAGCTGGGGTACCCCACGCATACCGATGCGGATATCCGCCGCTTTATCAATCACGGCGCGCGCGAGCTGATCCGCCAGTCGCTGCCCGAAAGCGTCAGCGTCGATCCTGCGCGCGTGGACGAGGCGCTGGACGTGTATCAGGGCATGTACGATAAAACCTATACGCATACCAATATGTGCTACGACGGCATGGTTGAGGCAATGTGCGCGCTGAAGGAGAGATACGCGCTTGCCATTCTTTCTAACAAGCAGGATCGCATGGTTAAGGGACTTGCCGCGCAGCTAAGTCGGAGGCCAAGC
>JAZRQR010000089.1:0-6047 GCA_045650025.1 Eubacteriales bacterium | reverse complement strand
GGGGCGGATTCCATATCCGCCCGCGAATCTATCCCCACCCCCGTAGGGGCGATTCACGAATCGCCCGCGGTTTTCGATACTTCCGAACGGGCGAATCCTGATTCGCCCCTACAAGATGCCCTCGCCCCCTATCTACCCTTTATTGCCGCGGTGGCTGCCGGGGATGCGCAGGCGCAAATGCAGGCGTGCCGTGCGATGGGCAAGATGCTGGACGCGGTGGCAGACGAGATCAACGGCATTGCCGTGGACGTATTCGGAGACGTCATCTTAGAGGATGCAGACCGCGGATACGCCGTGATTGAAGATTACAGAGAACAGCTCGAGTACCTTTGGAGGGAATAAAAATGGAGAATAACATGCAACAACAAGTACCCAGACGCGTGCTGAGCGCACTGCTTGCCTCGGTTTCGGCAGGTGTTGTACCGCGTGCGGGCGCACCCTATATTGCCATTGGCAGACAGGATGAGATCGCGGCGCTGCTGTCTGATCTGGAGCAGGTCAACGAGGGCGGCGCGGGCATGCGCTTTTTGGTGGGTCGCTACGGCAGCGGTAAGAGCTTTTTGATCCAGCTGATCCGCGGCTACGCACTGGAACGCGATTTTATCACCGCCGATTGTGACCTCTCGCCCGAGCGCCGCTTGTACGGCACGGGCGGAAGCGGCGTGGCAACCTACCGCGAGCTGATGAAAAATATGGCAAGCAAGGCGTCTCCCGATGGCGGTGCATTGCCTAAAATGATTGCAAGATGGATCTCCTCTATGCAGGCAGAGCTGATGGGCGAGGGCTATGCGCCCGATACTGCCACCTTTGCAGGTGCGCTTAATGCGCGCGTGATGGCAAAGCTTGCCGAGGTGGAATTTTTGGTGGGCGGCTTTGATTTTGCACGCGTGATCACGGCGTATTACCGCGCGTATCTGGGCGGTACCGAACGCGATAGCGAGATCATGAGCGCTTGCCTGCGCTGGCTGCGCGGCGAGTTCTCCACCAAGACCGAGGCAAAGAATGCGCTGGGTTTTTCGGTGTCGGTCATCATTGACGACGATAACTGGTATGATTTTCTCAAGCTCTGGGCGTCCTTGGTGCGCCTGATGGGCTATCGCGGCTTGGTCGTGTTTATCGACGAGTGCGTCAATCTGTATAAGATCGTGCACCGCGTCAGCCGTGAGAATAACTATGAAAAGATCCTTTCCATGTTCAACGATACGCTGCAGGGACGCGCGCCCGGACTGGAGATCGTGTTCGGCGGTACGCCGCAGTTTTTGGAGGACACGCGCAGAGGTCTCTTCTCGTATGAGGCATTGCGCTCCCGCCTTTGTGACAGCCGCTTTGCGCAGGGCGATTTTAAGAATCTGATGGGTCCCGTGATCCGTCTGCGCCGTCTTTCGGATGACGAGCTGTTTGCGCTGCTTTCGCGCATCACGCAGCTCTACGGACAGTATTACGGCGTGCAGCCGCGCGTTACGCAGGCGCAGCAGGTGGCATTTTTGCAGGCGTGTCTGGCAAGAGCAGGCGCTGACAGCATGATCACGCCCCGTGAGATGCTGCGCGACTATATGACCGTGCTTGGCGTGCTGATGCAAAATCCCGAGGCAAGCTTTGAGGACGTGGTCAAGATCACCCCCTCGGTTTCCCCTGCCTCCACGCCTGCCTCTGTAGGGGCGAATCACGATTCGCCCGCATCCATGACCACCCCCGTAGGGGCGGATTCCATATCCGCCCGCGATACCCATGCCCACAAATTCACCCCCGACGACCTTGACTTCTGATAAGGAGGGAGCGCATGACCAAGGCAGACGAGATCTTTGAACGGTTTCCCGACTTTATCCGGGAATTTATCTACAACAACACCTGGGAAACGCTGCGCCCGGTGCAAATGGCGGCGGCGCACACCCTATTTGAAACCGACCGCAATCTGCTCCTGACCTCCTCTACCGCAAGCGGTAAGACCGAGGCGGCATTCTTTCCCATTCTGACCGAGCTGTGGGATGATCCGCCCACCAGCGTGGGCGTGCTGTACGTCGCACCGCTCAAGAGCCTGATCAACGACCAATTTTACCGCATTGAGCAGCTGCTGGATCAAAGCGGCATTCCCGTGACGCATTGGCACGGTGACGTTGCCGCCTCGCATAAGCGCAAGCTGCTGGAAACGCCGCGCGGCGTGCTGCAGATCACGCCTGAATCGCTGGAGGCAATGCTGATCAGCCGCTCCAACGACATTCCGCGCTTGTTCGGAGACCTGCGCTACGTGGTCATTGACGAGATCCACACACTCACGGGCACCGACCGCGGCAACCAGATCCGTTGCCAGCTTGACCGTATTTCACATCTGATCGGGCATGATGTGCGCCGCGTGGGGCTTTCAGCAACCATTGGCGACCCGCAGGGCGCGGCGGCTTGGCTGAGTGAGGGAACGGGCAAGCAGACCGATGTGCCGCTTTTCGAGGAGGGGAAGATTCGCTGGCGACTGGGCTTTGAGCATTTCTATGTGCAGAATCCCAAGGCGACCCAGTCCAAGGACGAGGCAGATAAGAGCGGGGAAGAGGCAACCGAAACGCCCGCTATGCTGGACGCGGGCTATGAATACGCATACGATTGCGTCAAGGATAAAAAATCTCTGGTGTTTTCCAACTCCAGAGAGGAGACCGAGTACGTGTGCGCCACGTTGCGCCAGATCGCGCGCGCAAGAGGCGACCGCGACGTATTCTTGATCCACCACGGCAATCTCTCGGCATCCCTGCGTGAGGAAGCCGAGCTCAAAATGAAAAACGAAGAGGAATTTGCAGTCACGTGTGCAACCGTGACCATGGAGCTGGGCATTGATATCGGGCGCCTTGAGCGCGTGATGCAAATGCAGGCGCCTAACTCGGTCAGCGGCTTTTTACAGCGCCTGGGACGCTCGGGCAGACGCGGACAGCCGCCTGAGATGATGATGGTGTTCCGCGAGGAAGACCCGCTGCCCAATACGCCCCTGCCGCAGCTGATTCCGTGGGAGCTTTTGCGCGGCATTGCCATTGTGCAGCTGTATATCGAGGAGCGCTTTATTGAGCCGCCCATGCAAAAAAAGCTGCCGTATTCGCTCCTGTTCCACCAAACCTTAAGCATTCTTGCCGCGCAAGGTGAGCTGACACCCGCCGCGCTTGCTGCCAAGGTGCTCTCGCTGCCGCCCTTCCTTGGGGTGCGCAAGGAGGACTACAAGGTGCTTATGCTTTCCATGCTCAACCATGATTTCCTCGAAATGACCGAGGAAAAGGGACTCATCGTGGGTCTTGCGGGCGAAAAGCTGCTCAAAAGCTTCCGCTTTTATGCTGTGTTCAAGGATAGTGAGGACTATACGGTGCGCTGCGGCTCGGATGAGATCGGCACCATCACCACGCCGCCCCCCGTGGGCGACCGCTTTGCTCTGGCAGGGCGCGTGTGGGAGGTCGAGGAGCTGGACGTTGCGCGCAAGCTGATCTACGTCAAGGCTGTCGAGGGCAAGATGGAGATCTCCTGGCCCGGAGACTTTGGCGAGATCCACACCAAGATTCTGGAGCGCATGAAGCAGGTGCTCTTGGAGGATACCGTGTACGCCTACCTCAAGGACAACGCGCGTGCACGACTGGATAAAGCGCGCCACGTGGCGCGCAATACCGGCATGCACGAGCATTCGCTCATTCACCTGGGCGGCTATAGCTGGTGTCTCTTCCCCTGGCTTGGTACTCGTGCCTTTCGCACGCTGCGTCGCCTGCTTAAGAAGCACGCAGGGCGTCTGGGCATTTCGGGCATTGAGTTTGAGGGCTGCTACTATATCACCTTTAAAATGGAAAAGGGCGGTGATTTTGCGCTGATCCTGGAGCTTTGCCGCATAGCAGAGCAGGGCATTGATCCCGAATCTCTGGTAGAGGCAGGGGAGCTGCCCGTGTTTGAAAAATACGACGATTACGTGCCGGGCGAGCTGTTGCGCCAAGCCTACGCGACCGACCGACTGACCGTGCCGCCCGTGGCAGCGCGTCTGCAGGATATTTTGAAGGAATACTGATCAGCGCCGCGCCTTGTAATCGATCAGAAGCACGCCGCCGCACAAAATGATCAGTCCGCCGAACACCGAGCGCAGGGCGGGGATGGACGCGCCACCAATCAGATTGGGGTTTTGCAAAATGGCGGCTTCTACGCGCACAGCGGTGTCGCAGATGGCAAGCGAGAGCAAATTCAGCCCGCTCAAGGCGGTGTAAAATGCCGGCTTGGATAGGGTGTACGTAAATCGTTTGCGTGTCATGCTTGCTCTCCTTTGCTTCTTTTGCTTTGATCATACCATAAGGGCGATCCGCACGCCACACAAAAATAGTGGAAGTGCGGGAAAGGCTTGCCATAAAACCTCTAAATATTGAAAAAATCTTTAATTTTTCAAATATTTAACACAATATGTTGTGTAAGGTCTTTACAAGTATCGCAAAATGTGTTATACTTGTCACAGTAGACTTTCATCTTGGAGGATTTTTTATGAATTGTCCCGCTTGCGGATTTGCAGAAAGTAAGGTTGTGGATTCCAGACCCGTTAATGAAGGCGCCAGCATTCGCCGCAGACGTGAGTGCCTGCAGTGCCAGAAGCGATTTACCACGTTTGAGATCATGGAGTCTGTGCAGATCTTTGTGGTCAAAAAGAACGGGGAAAAGCAGCTCTTTGATAAGTCCAAGCTGCTGGTAGGCGTGCTCAAGGCAACGCAAAAGCGCCCTGTCAACGCTGAGGAGATCGTCAACCAGATCGAAATGGATCTGCAAAACTCGCTGCGCCAGGAGGTCAACTCCCGCGAGCTGGGCGAGATGGTCATGGACATTCTGCGCGAAAAGGACGAGGTGGCGTACGTACGCTTTGCATCGGTATACCGCGAGTTTAACGACGTGGATTCCTTTATGGCAGAGCTCAAGTCGCTCAAGCGCCGCCATACCAAGAAAAAAAGCGAAGAAATTTGATGAAAAAAGGTCAGAATCCGCGCGATTTTGACCTTTTTTATTGCTTTTTTTGCGTATATATAGTATAATGGAAGCGGATAAGTGAACAAAAGAGAGGTTTTACATGGCAATTCTGAAAAAGTCTCGTATGCGAAATATCTATTTTTTGCGGTTTTTGTATCGCGTGGGCGTGCTGCTTGCGTTGCTTGCGCTGTGCATATGCAAGCCCGATGCAGCCAATATCATAGAGGGCTTTGCTGTGCTTCGGGAGTTCCATCCCACGCACCTGTTTTTGTATGCTCTGTGGGGCGTATGGATGTTCGACATGATCTTCCAGCTGGTGCCCAGTAAGGGGATGTTCGCCATGGGCTCGCAAAAGGTGTTCCGACGCAATTATAGCGCGTGCGCCAATTGCGAAAAGGTGGATCGCCGCGCGTTGCGCCGCCGCTACTTAAAAGAAGCTCTGCTGGTCTGGACGTTCTGGGGGCCCTTGAGTGCTGCCTTGGCGGTTGCGTGGTTTGTGTGGCTCAAGCCCGCAGGCGCGTATTGGTTTCCGCTTCTGTTTGTAGGCGCGTTTTACGTGTGTGATTTGATCTGCGTGCTGTTCTGGTGCCCCTTCCGCGTGTTTTTCATGAAAACCCGCTGCTGCACCACCTGCCGCATCTTCAATTGGGATCATTTGATGATGTTCACGCCTTTCTTATTTGTGCCGGGATTGTATTCCTGGAGCTTGGCAGGGCTTTCGTTGGTCATTTTTGCGGTGTGGGAGATCCTGATCTATACCCACCCCGAGCGCTTTACCGATAGGTGCAACGACACGCTCAAATGCAAGAATTGCACCGACCGCCTGTGCGGGAAGTTTTGAATAGAAAAAACGCCGATTTGATCGGCGTTTTTTTGTGGACGACCGATGATCGCCCCTACGAGTGTTTTTGCTTTGGGTTTTACATTGTAAACCCTTTACACAAATCTATGTAGGGGCGACCATCGCTCGTCCGATGGTTTTGTAAAACAAAACCATATCGCCATTAGGCGATAATTTATTATTTCCTTCGGAAATCCCAATAATTTGGGCCCAAATTATTGGGCGGACGACCAATGGTCGCCCCTACAACCTC
>JAZRQR010000088.1:0-3563 GCA_045650025.1 Eubacteriales bacterium | reverse complement strand
TGGGCGACCAGGACGTTCTCAAGTGCATCCGTATGCTGACCTTCCTGCCCCTGGAGCAGATCGACGCAATGGACGCATGGGAGGGCGCACAGCTCAATACCGCTAAGGAAATCCTGGCTTACGAGCTGACCAAGCTGGTTCACGGCGAGGAAGAGGCTGAAAAGGCGCAGGCGCAGGCTCGTTCCCTGTTCTCCGCAGGCGGCGAGGCAGACGCTCCCGTGGCAAAGCTGACCGATGCGGATTTCACCGGCGGCTTTGTAGAGGGTCAGATCGACATCGGCTCGGTCATGGTCAAGGCAGGCTTGGTCAAGTCCAAGTCCGAGGCGCGCACCGCCATTGTGCAGGGCGGCGTGACCGTGGACGGCGAGAAGATCACCGACTTCAAGACCGCTTACACCAAGGCAGACCTGGCAGAGGGCAAGCTGTTCCGCAAGGGTAAGAAGACCTTTGTAAAGGTGATTGCAGAATAACGCGTAACGCAAGCATTCTGTTACACATAAAATTTATTTTTTGGAGGACATCTCATGAACAACAAGGAAGCAAACGTACTTCTTTCCGAATCCCTTAGCGTAGGTCGTGTCATTTGGCAAATTGTCTCCACCATTATCATCTCTGTCATCTGCGGCATCCTGGCAGGTATCCTTGCTATCATCCCGATCATCGGTTGGATCGGTGCGATCATCATTTCCATCGGTATTTTTGTAGGTTGGATCTCGCTCATCTTCGACGTAATCGGCATTCTCATGAGCAAGGCAACTCTGACCGAGTGCGGCATTTACGGACGCAGCTTCCACTTTGGCACCTTTGACCTCACCTTTGATCAGATCAGATCCATCAACTACAAAAAGGGTATGATCACCATCTCTTACATCAATGCAGTTGGTAAGAAGCAGAAGGCTAAGATCTACGGCATCAAGAATGCTAAGGATTTCTACAAGGCTTGCAACGAGCAGTGGGCTAAGGCTACTGTCGTTGAGACCGTTGAAGCATAATTCGTCCAAGTAACGTATTGTACAACGCAATCACAAAACCCGCCCGCGGCGCTGCCGCGGGCGGTTTTTGTTGCAAAATTTCAAAAAATATGATAAAATATTGTCAGCAAAGCATGGGGCTTTACGACTTATAAGGTAGAGCCCCCAAAAAAATCATCCCGAAAGGAGTTGCTTTGTATGCAAGACAAAGACATCATCGATCTGTATTTTGCCCGAAACGAGCAGGCGATTGCAGAATCATCCAACAAATACGGCTACTACTGTACAAGCATTGCGCAAAACATTCTGCATAATATGCAGGATGCCGAGGAATGCGTCAACGACACCTGGCTGCGCGCATGGAATTCCATTCCGCCCGCAAGACCTGACCACCTGCAGCTTTACTTAGGCGGTATCACGCGTCATCTCTCATTGGACAGATTTCGCCGTCAAAATGCCGCCAAGCGCGGAGGTGGTGAAATCGTGTTAGCACTTGACGAGATGCACGACGTGGTTGCATCCGACGCGGACGTGCCCTCTCAGATTGCCGAGCAGGAATTTTCCGAGAGCTTCAACCGTTTTTTGCGGTCGCTGCCCGAGCGCGAGTGCAATATTTTCATTCGCCGCTACTACTACCTCGACCCCATTCCGCTGATCGCCAAGCGTTACGGGCTGAGCGTTGCCAACGTGCAAAAAATTCTCTCCCGCACACGAAATAAGCTGCGCGCGCATTTGGAAAAGGAGGGATATGCGGTATGAAAGAACTGAGACTAATCGAACTGATGGGCAACATTGACGAGGATCTGCTCATTCGCGCAAACGCTCCCGTGCCGCTTTTCAGCAAGCCGCGCTTCCGCAACGCCTTCATAGCTTCCGCCGTGGCAGTGCTGCTGGTCGTGACTATGATTGCTTCACCCATGGCGGTGGTCGTTTCCTATAGCAACGCGCACCCCGAGATCGAGGGCGGCCTTGTCTACGTCATGGATGCCATGATCAAGGACGAAAACCACTTCCTCTCTTCCCTGCTCCCCGAGAACGTCAAGAACACGCTGGGCTCTGCGTTTGATGCGCTCAAGGGTGAAAAGGAAGAAAACGAATCCGAATCGGACACCGAAACCGAACCCGAATTTGTGATGCCCCCTGCAAGTCAAGGATTGGCATTCGAATTAAATACCGAAAACAATGGTTACAGATTGATAGGCATAGGCTCTTGCAAGGATAAGGATCTGGTCATTCCCTCCGAGCACAACGGCTTGCCCGTTACCGAGATCTATTGGAACTACTCGAGCGGACATCAAGCATTTGAGCAAAATACAACCATTGAATCGGTGATCATTCCCGACAGCGTTCAATTTATCGGTGATTACGTGTTCTACAAATGCACCTCTTTGAAATCCGTGACCATTATGCCCGGAGATCTGCCTGTTGAGATCGGGTATGGCAGCTTTGGCGAATGCAAGGCTTTGGAAGAAATCGTCATTCCCGACAATGTGATCAGATTCTCGGATCCCTTCTTGCTCTCGTCTACGAACAATTCCACCATCAAGGTTTTCCCCAAGATCACCGAATACGACAACGCATATTATTTGGGCAACGAGAGCAATCCGTATTTTGTTTTGGTGGGCATCAAGGACGCTGCGCTGACAAGCTGCGAGATCCACCCCGATACCAAGATCATCGGCGGTGGTGCGTTTTACAAGTCTGCTCTGACCGAGATTGTCATCCCCGAAGGTGTGATCACGATTGACGATAACGCTTTCGCGCAATCCACGGCTCTTGTCACCTTCTCCTTCCCTGACAGCCTGCGCTTTGTAGGTAGTAAGGCATTCACCAAGTGCGCTGCTATAACAGGATCCGGGGACTTTGATTACGTGGGCAACGCGGATAATCCGTATCTGATTTTGTTTGACAGTAAAATGGTATCTGAGGATGAGATTCATCCCGAAACTCGTTATATTGCAGACGAAGCAATGGCAGGAGCACGTATCAGAGCTGCCACCATCAAAACCTGGACCATTCCCGAGCACGTACGGTATATAGGAAAATATGCATTCCAGGGAGAGAGTCCCCTTAGCGCGTTAAAGGCGATAGAAATTCGCGGTGACGATGCGTATATCGCGAAAAACGCGTTTGGCATCTGCAACAATGTGACCAACTTGTATATAGGCAGAGGTGTAACCTATATTACACCCGGCACGTTCAACTGCATGCCTCAGCTTGCTCGGATCACCGTAGAACCGGGCAATCCCTTCTACGTTTCTGAAGATAACTGTTTAATCGAACAAAACAGTGGTACCCTGGTGCGCGCAGCCAGCGAATCCGTTATACCACTGGACGGCAGCATCAAGCATATTGCGCCCGGTGCTTACATGGGTCTTTACGGGAATAATCTGCCGAAAAATCCGATTCCGGACGGTGTCATCAGCATTGGATCCTTTGCTTTTTACAATTTATCATGGGGCACGACACAAACGCAAATCACCATTCCGAGCAGCGTTACGACCATTGGGCAAACCGTATTTGGCAATGCGTGGGAAATCTATTACGACGGTACCAAGCAAGAATTTGCGAAAATGGAAAATAATATGGTGA
>JAZRQR010000087.1:0-26538 GCA_045650025.1 Eubacteriales bacterium | reverse complement strand
GCCCACCCCCAGCACGCGCGCATTGAGCCATTCCATCACACTCCTCACCCCCATTTGGTGCAATATATGCGCATACGCACAATCTTTAGCACACACCCCGCAATCCCGCGCATTCCAATTGTTAATTATATGTGAATAATGGCTTCAAGGGGTTGATATTTCCGTATTTTGGTGTACAATATGTACTGTGGTTGGCACTCGCACCAAAAGAGTGCTAATTCGCGTCAATACTACACCGTATGATACAGGCGGCGATATTTTCGCAGCCTTTTACAAGGAGGAACACAAATATGAATCTCAAGCCCCTTTCCAACCGCGTCGTTATCAAGTTTGTCGAAGCGGAAGAAAAGACCAAAACCGGCATTATTCTCACAGCATCCGCTCAGGAAAAGCCCCAGATCGCAGAGGTTCTGGCAGTTGGCCCCGGCAAGCCCTCGGACAACGGCGGTTTCACCGCTATGACCGTGAAGGTTGGCGACAAGGTCATCGCAAGCAAGTATGCTGGCACTTCTGTCAAGCTGGACGGCACCGAATACGTCATTCTTTCCGAGGACGACGTGCTGGCTGTTGTAGACTGATTATATTAAAGGAGATTTTCACACATGGCAAAGGATATTCTTTACGGCATTGAAGCAAGAAACGCGCTGGTTCGCGGCGTAGATAAGCTTGCTGACACGGTTAAGATCACGCTGGGCCCCAAGGGCAGAAACGTGGTGCTTGACAAGAAATACGGCTCTCCCCTGATCACCAACGATGGCGTTACCATCGCAAAGGAGATCGAGCTGGAGGATGCAGCCGAGAACATGGGCGCTTCCCTTGTTAAGGAAGTTGCTACCAAGACCAACGACGCTGCAGGCGACGGTACCACCACCGCAACGCTGTTGGCTCAGGCTTTCGTTCGCGAGGGCATGAAGAACGTGACCGCAGGCGCTAACCCCATGGTTCTGCGCAAGGGCATTAAGAAGGCAGTTGACGTGGCTGTTGAAGCGCTGGCTGCAAGTGCCAAGAAGGTCAACGGTAAGGAAGACATCGCACGCGTTGGTACCATCTCCGCAGGTGACGAGGTCATCGGCGAGCTGATCGCAGACGCTATGGAAAAGGTCACCGCTGACGGCGTTATCACCATTGAGGAATCCAAGAGCGCAGAGACCTACTCCGAGGTGGTTGAGGGCATGCAGTTTGACCGCGGCTATCTCTCCCCCTACATGGTTACCGACACCGACAAGATGGAGGCTGTGATTGACGACGCCGCTATCCTGATCACCGATAAGAAGATCTCCAACATTCAGGAGATCCTGCCCCTGCTCGAACAGATGCTGCAGTCCGGTCGCAAGCTGGTTATCATTGCACAGGACGTTGAGGGCGTGGCTCTGAGCACTCTGGTGCTCAACAAGCTGCGCGGCACCTTCACCTGCGTGGCTGTCAAGGCTCCCGGCTTTGGCGACCGCCGCAAGGATATGCTGCGTGACATTGCCATCCTGACCGGTGGTGAGGTCATTTCTTCCGAGCTGGGTCTGGAACTCAAGGATACCCAGATGTATCAGCTTGGTTACGCAAGACAGGTTAAGATCACCAAGGAAAACACCGTCATCGTAGGCGGCAACGGCAACCCCGATGAGATCAAGGCAAGAATTGCACAGATCCGCCAGGGTATCGAAACCACCACCAGCGAGTTCGACCGCGAAAAGCTGCAGGAAAGACTGGCTAAGCTGGCAGGCGGTGTGGCTGTCATCAAGGTTGGTGCGGCTACCGAGGCTGAAATGAAGGAAAAGAAGCTCCGCATCGAGGACGCACTCAACGCAACCAAGGCTGCTGTTGAGGAGGGCATTGTGGCAGGTGGCGGTACCGCTTACCTCAACGTCATTCCCGCAGTCCAGGCTCTGCTGGATGCTACCGAGGGCGATGAGCGCACCGGTGTTCGCATCGTGCTCAAGGCATTGGAAGAGCCCGTTCGTCAGATCGCTGCAAACGCAGGCTTTGACGGCGGCGTGATCGTCAACAACATCGTAAACTCCGGTAAGGTCGGCTACGGCTTTGACGCTTACAACGAAGTTTACGTGGACATGATGAGCGCAGGTATCGTTGACCCCACTAAGGTAACGAGAAGTGCACTGCAGAACGCTGCATCCATCGCATCGGTTATCCTGACTACCGAGAGCGTAGTTGCCGACAAGCCCGAGCCCGTAGCCCCCGCTGCGGCTGCTCCCCAGGGCATGGGCGGTATGTATTGATTCAAAACAAAAATCGCGGAGGCGCACTTGCGCCTCCGCTGTTTTTTGATTTGGATCAGTGAAATCCACCTTCGGTGGGCGAAATCTGCCTTACGGCAGGTGAAATATTTGCTGCGCAAATGTGAAATGTTCGCTGCGCGAACGTGAGAAGTTCATGTAAGCAGGCATTTTTTGCGTTTTGCGGCATAGAGTGTATTACTATGTCGCAAGGGAGTGTTGGGTTTTGTTTTCTGTATTTTCGTTGTTTACGTATTTTTTCCATGTCATACTGGGCATCGGCACGCCGCAAAACTTCCCTGCTCCGTTGTCTGCCGAGGAGGAGCAAGCCGCCTTTGAGCGCATGGCGCACGGCAAGGGGCAAGAAGCCGAGGACGCACGACAAACGCTGATCTTACATAATCTGCGCCTGGTGTCGCACATCGTACGCAAGTATTATTCCTCCAACAAGAATCAAGAGGATCTGATCTCCATCGGCTCAATCGGGCTTGTCAAGGCGGTGGACACCTTTAACGTGGGCAACGGCACGCGATTTGCTACCTATGCCGCCAAGTGCATTCAAAATGAGATTCTGATGCACTTTCGTTCGGGCAAAAAGCTCTCTGCAGAGATTTCGATCAACGAGACCATTGACGTGGACCGCGACGGCAATCCCCTGACCTACATGGACGTGATTGCCAGCGAGGAGAATCTTGCCGAGATGATTGACCGCGAGATGCAGAGCACGCGCGCCTTGCGCTACGTCAACACCTTGCTGGACGACCGCGAGCGGCAGATCATTCTCTTGCGCTACGGCTTAACCGGAAAAGAGCCGCTGACCCAGCGCGAGATCGCGTTGCAGCTGGGGATTTCGAGGTCGTACGTATCAAGACTCGAAAAGAGTGCGCTGGAAAAGTTAAGAAAAGCGTTTGGGGAGTAAAATATATGCGCGGGCGACTTGTGAATCGCCCGCGCATTTCTTATTTTTTCGGCTTTGACGAAAAGCACAGCGTTGCAATATACCCAAACACCAACGCTGCTGCCGTGCCGCCTGCGGCGGCTTTCAGCCCGCCTGTCAGCGCGCCGAGCAGCCCCTGCTTATCCACCGCCTCGCGCACGCCCTTGGAGATCAAAAAGCCAAACCCGGTCAGCGGCGTGGTTGCGCCTGCGCCCGCAAATTCCACCAACGGGGCGTACAAGCCCACAGCGCCCAGCACAACACCTACCACCACGTAGAGCACCAAAATCCGCGCAGGCGTCATGCCGGTCAGGTCGATGAGCAGCTGCGCGACCACGCAAAATGCGCCACCGACCACAAATGCCCACACGTATTGCCAGATCCATTCCATATCAACAATTCCCTTTCAATCGAATCAGATGCCCAATGGCGGGAATGCAATGCCCCTGCTTGAGCGCGTCGGGGCTCATCATCGCCCCCGTACCGATCAGCAGCATGTCGCGCATCTGCCCCGATGCCAGCTTGGGCAAAAAATACGCCGCCGTCACCACCCCCGAGCAGCCGCAGCCCGAGCCGCCCGCGTGCGTATCCTGCGTGTGGCGCGAAAAGATCATGGTGCCGCAATCGGTATGCTTATCCTGCACGTCAATGCCGTCGGCATACAAAAGGTCACAAAAAATGGCACTTCCCTCCCAGCCAAGGTCACCCGTGACAATGGCATCAAAATCACCCGGAGTCGTGCCGCTGGCGGCAAAATAGCGCTCCAGCGTATCCACGGCGGCAGGCGCCATGGCAGCTCCCATATTGGCGGCATCCCGAATGCCCATTTCCAAGGGGATGCCGGGCATGGCTTGCGTCAAGCGCACGCTCCCCTGCTCCCTGCCCAGCACAAAGGCAGACGCGCCCGTTACCGTCCATTGCGCGGTGGGGGTACGCTGTGCACCGTATTCCAGCGGCGTGCGGTATTGCCGCTCGGCTGCCGAATTATGCGAGGAGGTCACGGCTGCTGCATAGCGCACGTGCCCCGCATCCACCAAGATTGCGCCCAGCATCAGCCCCAGCGCCGCCGTGGAGCAAGCACCGTACAGCCCGAAATACGGTGTACCATACTCCAGCATGCCGTAAGCCGAGCCTATGCACTGATTGAGCAGATCGCCTGCCAGAATAGCACCCAGCTGCGCCTCGCTCTTGCCCCATTTCTGCATGGCAACCGCCAAGGCGCGCCGCTGCATCTCGCTCTCGGCTCTCTCCCAGGTCTTTTGCCCGAACCGATCGTCCGTGTCGTGCATGTCAAACAAATTCCCAAGAGGTCCTTGGTGCTCCTTGCAGCCCACCACGCTGCCCCCTGCCAGCACGCCCACGTTCAATGCAAATACCGAATCCTTCATACATCCCTCGCAAATCGTATTGATAGTATTATTTTCATTCCCTCTTGCAATATTCTTGCAAACATGCTATAATGAGATTGGAAATATTTGATTTTCGGGAGGTTTTTATGCTTTCAACACATACAGAACAATATCACATCAAGGCAAGCCAGGGGCAAACGGGCGGCTACTGCATTCTTCCGGGCGACCCCGGCAGATGCGAAAAGATCGCCAAGTATTTTGACAATCCCAGACACCTGGTTTCCAACCGCGAATACAACATTTGGGTAGGTGAGCTTTGCGGCGCGCCTGTCAGCGTATGCTCCACCGGCATTGGCGGTCCGAGCACCGCGATTGCGGTGGAAGAGCTGGCGGCTTGCGGCACGCACACCTTTATCCGCGTGGGCACGTGCGGCGGCATCAATCTCAAGGTGCAGGCAGGTGACGTGGTCATTGCCACGGGTGCGGTGCGTCAGGACGGCACCTCGCGCGAGTATGCGCCCATTGAGTTCCCCGCTGTTTCCGACCCCGAGGTACTGGTTGCACTCATGCAGGCAGCCGAAAAGATGGAGGTGCGCAATCACGCAGGCGTGGTGCAGGCAAAGGACTCGTTCTACGGGCAGCACTCGGTAGACAGAATGCCCGTTGCAGGTGAGCTCAAGGCAAAATGGGAGGCTTGGAAACGACTGGGCGTGCTGGCAAGTGAAATGGAATCGGGCACGCTGTTTGTCGTAGCAGACGCACTGGACGTGCGTGCAGGTGCATGCTTCTCGGTGGTATGGAACCAGGAAAGAGCGGCACTGGGCATGGATAGCGCAGACGAGGCAGCCGAGAACCACGACACCGAGCTTGCGATCAAAACCGCCATTGAGGCGCTCAAAATTCTCATCTTGAAGGATAAGCAATAATTGCTGATAAAAAGAAGCAGCTCATGGGGATGCGGGATTAGCGAAAAAAATAAACGAAAGCAGAGGTCACTACACACCTCTGCTTTCATTTTTTATGATGTAAAGTCCTGAGTTTGTAGGGGAGGATATTATCCTCCCGCCAGCAAACGGTTTATGAGAGGATTATCCAAACGCTAATCCTATCTCATTGCGTGCGGGAGGATAATATCCTCCCCTACAAACCTTGGGTAACACCGCTAATTTATCATCCCTATGTGGATTTTTTTGTTTTTTTGCTTACTTAACCAAGCCCAGGTGCTCCATCCAGTAGATGACGTGAGAAGCAAAGCCGTGGTTGCAGCTTGCGTGGTCAGCGGTCAGCTCCCACAACGTGCCCGTCTTGTCCGCCATGTACAAGAAGTAACCCTTAATGTTCTCGTACAGCGCGTCGTGGCAGCCGTATCGATCCAGCAGATCCAAACGCAAGTAGTTGCCGATAAACGCATTTGCCATCCAGATCTCGGGATACTTACCGGTCACCTTGCGGTCGGGACCGAAATCCTTGACCAGCGTCTCCCACAGCCAAGGATGGCTCTCGGGCGTAGCAACATTGCAGAAGAATGCATAATACTGGCATGCCTCGGTTCTCTCGCCCGACAGCACCAGCTTTCCGTCGCGTCTGTATGCGTTGTCACAGAAGAAGCCGCTCTCGGTCATGCTCATATCCACAATGGTCTTGCGCAGCGCCGCAGCCTCGTCAGCCAGCGCCTTGTCACCGTACAGCTCCGCAATGGTGTCCTTCATGGTAGCGTACAGCATGTTGGAGCCAAACGAAACGTCCTGCACCAGCTCGTTTGCCTTGGACCACTCTATAAATACCCAGCTTTGCAGCTTTTCCAAGAGTCCGTACTCGTTCTCAAACGGCTTGAAGAAGTTCAGCAGCGCATATACGCGATCCTTCGCCTGCGCAACCAGCTCCACGTCGCCCGATCTCTTGGCGTACTCGCCAAGCTCTACTACGTACCACATTGCCCAGTTGGGGATATAGGTATGGTCGTTGTGATCCGAGGGGTAGCACATGGGCAGCATGCCCTCGGGGATAAACTCAAATTTCTCGGGCATTAAGAAGTTGGAAAGGAACGCCGCCTCAACCAGGCTCTTGCCAGTCAACGACTTTTCCACACGCGAGGTAAAGAAGCTGTCGCAAAGCCAGCCTGCTCTCTCACGGGAGGGACAGTCCATATACACGTCCACGGTGTTGGCACGGAAGGTCTCAACAGCCGCGTCATAAATGCGGCGCATTGCTTCGTCCTCACCTACAAACTTTGCCGTTATCTTGCTTGCCGGGAACGCCACCTTGAACAGTCGCAGATTCTTGACCGTAAACGAGCAGCCCTTTGCCACCAGACGAACGTAACGCATGGTGTAAGGCTCCTGGCAGCGCACGACGTAAGAGCCGTTTTCCGCACGGCAGACCACAATATTGGAGGTACCGTTACGGAAGCAATTGAGCTGACCGCCCAGCAAAATTTCATCAAAGAGCACGTACAGCTCGCCCTTGCCGCAAGCCTCGATCTCAAGCTCAAAAATACCCGTATAGTTAACGCCCATATCCACGTCCACGTAGGTCTCTGCGCAAACGGGAATGCAATCGGTCTTGACGCTATAGGGCACGGGCTGCGTAAACACCATCTGCGAGGGAGCGACGTGCGAGCCAAACTCCAGCTCATCCTGCGGATAGCCAAAGAACTCCTCGTAAATCTTAGTCACCTCGCGGTTGCCGTAGATCGGCTTGCTCTCGTCATACGACACGCTGCCGGTGGCAATCACGGCTGCGGGAGTCAGCACCTCCACGTCACCGTAAGGCACGTCACGGCAAATGAAATTCTTCTCCTCGGTCAGCGCCAGCGTCACGGGTGCGCGCTTTGCGTCGGGCGCAAAGTCATAGCACTCCACCAAGTGGCGTTGGAAGGAATAACGCTGCACCTTCTGCACTCTCTCGTCCACGCCAAGCGCGGCAAAACCAACGCACTCTGCATCGGTATATGCCACCACCTCGCCGTCCACAACCAGCTCGGCGCACACAAACGAGGGCTTATCTAAGTAATGGAAGGAGTTGACGTTGTAGCCCGCTACGCGAATGCAGAGCGTATTGCTGCCGCTCTTGAGCAAAGAGCCAAGCTCCAGCTCGTCGGCGCGGTAGTAGCCGTGTCCCGCTCTGGCAGGACCGTGCGCCACGATCTCACCGTTGACAAGCACGGTAAAGGAGCAATGTGCGGCAAGCGCCAGCACAACGCGCTGACCGCAATAGTCGATCTTAGTGCAAAGCGCAACCGAACGGTTGATCACGCGTTCCGTCCCCTGCTCCCACACAGGGCGCGCCTTGATAAAGGAAAATTCATGAAATTTCATATGCGATCTCCTTTTTAATATAGTTTGATCAGAATGACACTGTATTTGCTGACCGCCACGCAGATCTGGCGGCTCATGCCCAGCAGCGGCAGCGTTTGCACGCAGGTAAGATTGCGCACACCGTCCAGGATCAGCACGTCAGCGCTGTACACGTTCTCGGGCAAATTGTTCAAGCGGACGTCCACAAGCCCGGGTGCATCACACACCGCCACCATCAGCGCCGCTGCGCGATCTCCCATGGCTGCCACGGCGTCCACGCCCTTGCCAAGCACGTCGCAAAAGACCTCGTCACCCAGCCTGTACAGCGCGTCAAACGCGGCAAAGGCATAGGCGGGCTTTGCGGGGCTGCCATAGCGGTCACAAATGCCGCACACGGGCGAAACCTCGGGCTGTGCGTCATAATAGGTTGCCGCCTCTATGCCCTGCATATGCTGTAATTTCAGCATTGCAGAGGCGCAGAACACAGCACCCGCAAGCGAATGCAGCTGTGCATCCCTTGCCTGCTTTTCCGCAGGACTGCCGATCTTGGCATCGGGGGCATGCATGTTCCACTCGCAAACGTGTATGGGCAGGTGCGCCATATCGCTCTTTTGCAAATATGCGCTCAGCTTTTCCGCGCCCGCAAGAGCCGTTTGCGGCGTCTGGGCGTAAGCGCAGATCGAAATAAAGTCCAGCGGCACCTGCTTTTTCTTGCAGAATTTGATAAACTCACGCGCCATGGCACCGTAATCCGCAAAGCCCATGCCGCCCACCTGCAGCGCAGGATCATAGCTTTTGATACCGTGCGCTGCCTTTTCAAAAAAGGCAAACGCCGCCGCATTGCCAAGTCCCTGCATGGTATCGGGACGCGACCAGATCTCAAACTGGCGCAGCCCCAGCTGCATGCCGTCTGCCCAGCCCTCGTTATAGTGACGAATGATATTGACGCACACGCGCGTCCACTTTTCGGCATTCTGCGGCAGCGCGTAATGCCAGCCGTTGTCGCTCTCGCCAAGGCGATACACGATCTGTGCACCGCTCGCAGCGGCAGCACGGATCAGCGCGTCGGTCGGCGCAAAGCGGTAATTTCGGGGGTCGTATTCATCGGCAGATGCATCGGGAAAGATGCTTGAAACGTTGACGTACAGTCCCGATTGCTTGCCGCCCGCATCCGCAAAGCGCACGCGCGGCACGCCCATCTGGGCAAACAGCGCGCCAAGATCGGTGCCCGGGGAAAGCGGGCCGTTGCACATGCCGTGCAGCGGCTTGATGCTACCCGTGACCGATGCAAAATCGACCGTGACCAGCCGTCTCTCGGTCATATCAGAACGCCCAGTTTCCGTTTTCAAAGATCTGTACCGTCTTACCGTCGGCAGTCTTACCCACGATGGAAAGGTCTGCCGTACCGATCATGAAGTCGACGTGGATCATGGAATCGTTGATGCCCATCTCATGCGCTTCTGCCAGCGTGTACTTGTCGTAATCCTTCAGGCAATTGGTAAAGCCTGCGCCCATTGCCAGGTGGCAAGCGGCATTTTCGTCAAACAGCGTTTCGTAGAAGGTAATGCCGCTGTTACGGATGGGAGAATCGTAAGGCACCAGCGCGCACTCGCCAAGCATCGCTGCGCCCTCGTCCATGGTGATCATCTGCTTTAAGAGATCCTCGTTCTTCTCTGCGTGTGCCTCTACGGCGCGACCGCCCTCAAAGCGCAAGGAGAAGTTATCGATCACCTCGCCGCGATAGGAAAGCGGCAGGCTGGAATATACAATACCCTCTGCGCTGCCTGCACGGGGAGAGGTAAAGGTCTCTTCGGTAGGAATATTGGGATTATAGTATTCACCGCCCAGCGTGTTCTCACCGCCGCCAAGGAAAATGCCCTCGGGGATCAAGCCCACGGTCAGGTCGGTACCGTTGGATGCGGTATAGTGCAGCTCGGTCAGACCAAGGCTGTTGAGGTATGCGCACTTCTCTGCAAAATTTTGGTTGTGCTTGTCCCACTCGGCAACGGCATCCAGCAGATTACCGTCCTTGTCCAGCACGCGGGAGGTGTACAGAATGGCATTCCACAGCTTTTCCACAGCAGCACTTGCGCGCTCACCCGGGAATACCTTCTTTGCCCAAGCCTCGCCCGGTACGGATGCGATGCACCACTTATACTTGTTATCCATAGCATCGCGGTAGGGCTTGATGATGGGGTACTTCATGCGCGAAGCCTTTGTCATCTTTTCCTGATTGATGCCCTTCAGACCGTCGGGGTCATCGGAGAGCAGGTACAGCATAGCGGGGTTCTTTTCAAGTCTGTACTTGAGCTTTGCCTCTTCAAATGCCTCCACCGTGCCAAGGCTCTTAAGCGTGCGGTACTTGACCGCCAGCTTGGTCAGGGGCTGATAATCCCACTCGACCATCACGCGCGCCGCGCCCTTTTTGTAGCATGCCTCGCATGCCATTGCCACGAATTCGGGCTGATCCAGGGAGGCGTGCACCATCACCACGTCACCCTTTTTGATATTCAAGCCGCAATTTGCCAGCAGCTTTGCGTATTCTTTTAAAACTGTTTTTTTCATAATTTATGCTTCCTTTCGCACAATTGCTGATTTATACTTCTCATTATAACACATCTTGCGCGTTTTGTCATGTGTTTTTTGCAAAAAAATTCGGGCAGCCGCTTGCGCGACTGCCCTTTTGGGGTATGCCCGATCTCTTACTTGGTCTTCAGAGAGTTCTCGTAGGATTCCACCATCTTCTTGACCATCTGGCCACCGATGGAGCCTGCCTGGGCGCTCGTCAGCTGACCGTTGTAACCGTTCTGGTTCAGGGTAACGCCAACTTCGTTTGCAGCCTGCATCTTGAACTGCTCAAGTGCCTGCTTTGCTTCGGGAACAAGTGTCTTGTTGCTTGCCATAACTAAATTCTCCTTGTCAAGGGTCAGCCGCGCGGTCATTTCCGTGCGCCGCCCTTTGCTTTTCAAAATCATCTATATCAATGGAGTCCGCAAATTCCTTGCGTGCTCTGCTATTATTTTGAACTCCAAGCCCGAATTTATGAATGGCAATTTTTATTGAAAAAACGCATGGTATATCCGGGGGCATCTTGGATTGCGTTATGAATCAAAAATAAGACGACAAGGTGTTCCCCTCTTCTCTTTTTACTTTTTTTCATGACCATCTTCCATTGACAAAATACGCAACAAATAGTATGATATATTTGTATAATACTGACAGTTCCCTGTCAATTCGGAAGGAGGCTGCTCAAATTTTTGAGCGAAATGCAAACATGAAAATCAAATCGCTTTGCTGCATACTGGCAATGCTGATGCTTTTGCCGCTGGTTGCCTGCAACCGTGACATCTCCGAGACACCGACCGACACTGATCCTACCACACAGCCGGACACCACACTTACCGAGCCTGTTGAAGAAAGCTCCGAGGAGCTGACCACCGAGCCCGAGCCGCCCCTGGAGATTGAGGTTCCCGCCTATGAGGACATTGGACTTTCTGCCCTGTTACCGGGCGTTGACGATCGCGTCAACCTCCATTTCAATTTTGCCGATTACAAATACAGCAAGCTGCTAAGCAACAACGACCTGGTCTTTACCTCCAACAAGGACTACAAGGTGGAGAGCGGCGGCTTGACCTTGGATGCTGAGGGCTGGAACAGCGTGGGCTTTGCCTACACGCTGCGCGAAGCGTACACCGCCAAAACCTTTATTACCAACCGCGGCGCGGAGAGCAACGTGCGCTCCATCATGTTCGGTTGCCGCGTCACGCGCTCCGACCATTTGTACATTGACAGCGGACTGTGGTTCACCTTCTCCGAAAGTGCTGTTTATGCCCACGTCAAAAACGGCTTTACCAAGCTGATCGGAAATGATTTCCCCTTCAACGCCAAGGACGGCTTGGACGTGACCATCAAGGACGACGGCACAAATATTGAATGCTACGTCAACGACGTGCTCGTTGCCAAGGCAGTTGTGGAGCAGGAATGCCTTGTGCTCTATGATGCAGAGGGTGCTGAGGTAGGTCGCACGCCCGATCTTGCCCGCATTGCCAATGGGGATACTTTGGGCTACGTGCGCACCATGTCGCACTTTGCCGATTCCACCACCAAATCCATCTCCCTGGAGACCGGAGACCTGATTCCCTACGCCCCTGCCGATACGATTACCGAGCTCAAGGACGGATATTCCTACCTGCTCTGTGATAAGACGCAAGTAAAGACGCAATACCCCATTACGCTGATCGACGGCGTGGTGCTGACCGATGCCAAGGCAGCCGCAACGCTCTTTGGCTTTGGATGCGCCATTTCCGAGGACGGCACGCAAGCCATTCTGACCCGTGACGGCGCAACGCTGACCTTTACGGTTGGCTCGACCAAGGTGGACTTCAACGGCACCGCCTACAACTGCCCCACCACCGCTTTGCGCGGCGGCAGCATTCTGCTCTCGGTGGACTATCTGGCACGCTGGATGGGCTATACCGTTACCCCTGCAGACACCTCGGTATATCTGACCGCCACCGCGGAAGCACTGACCGATGCGCGCAAGCAGGAAATTGCAGACCGCTACCAGCTTTACGCCGACGTCATTTACAACTACGATGACGTTGAGATCGAGCAAACCGGCGTGGGCAAATACAAGGAAACACCTTACGAGGACCGTTTGGTGGGCATTGCATACTCCACCTGGCTTTGCACCAAGATCATCACCTGGGGCAAGAACACCTGGGATACGCCTCTTTACGGCAACTACTACTCCGACGACCGCGAAATGATTGCCAAGCACGCAGAGCTTTTGCGCGATGCAGGCATCGATTTCATCTTTATCGACTGGACCAACAACACCAACTACGACCCTGCGACCATGCGCGAGTCTCTCTCCGATTTCCGCATGATCGAGGAAGCCACCGACCTTGTCTTTGAAATCTGGTCCACCATTGAAGGAGCTCCCAAAATCTGTATCTTTGCAGGCCCCGGACACGCCGGCATTGAAAACGTCAACAACGGCAATCACCAGAAAAAGGTAGACCAAATTTATCAAAGCTACGTGGAAAAGTACCCCGATCAGTACTTCCATTATGAAGGCAAGCCTTTGTTGATGTGCTACGGTGCAACCCCCAATCAGTACAACACCCGTCCCAAATGGAAGGATGATCGCTTTACCATTCGCTGGGTGACCGGCTACGTCAGCCAGCAGGACAATCTTTATAACGTAAAAACCATGGCAACCCGTAACCAATGGTGGAGCTGGGAGGAACGCGGTCTGCAGCCTTATTCTCTTGTAGGCGATCGCGTAGAATGTGTAACCTGCACCGCCGCCAGCCGCGCTCAGGGCTCTGAAGGTGACAGCGGCTACATTCCTGCTTACGGCAGAGAGAACGGTCTGACGCTCAAAAAGCAGTTCCAGCGTGCAAACGATCTGGGCGCCGGTATGGTCATTCTGATCTCCTGGAACGAATGGACCACGGGTGAGCAGCCCTCCCCCGAGGTCTCCAAGGACCTGGAGCCCTCCGTGGTGCACGGTACGTTCTACTACGACCTGCTTTGCGAGCAGATCAAGAAATTCAAGGGGCAGATTCCCACCGACGCAACAGAATAAGGAGGACAGCGAATATGGAAAGCAGATTCACATCCGTCCTGCCCATTGGCGTGGGACTTTATGAAAAAACGCCTGCCGCGCAGCGCAAGGTGGGCATTGCCTATACCACTTGGCATTGCGACGTTCTGCCCGGTTGGGGCGCAAAGACCTGGGATCTCCCCTTGGACGGTCCTTATAACTCGGACGATCGCGACGTCATTTACAAGCACGCGATTTTGCTGCGCGATGCGGGTATCGACTTCATCTTCGTGGACTGGACCAACAACACATGCTACGATCCCGTACGCCAGCGCGATAGCGCACCCACCTTCCGCATGATTGAGGAAGCAACCGACGCGCTCTTTGAGGTGTGGTCCAAGATTGAGGGTGCACCCAAGATCTGTCTGTTCGCAGGTCCCGGTCACAGCATGCCCGAAAACTTGGAAAACGGCAACCACCAAAAGAAGGTGGATCAGATATACCGCGATTACGTGGCAAAGTATCCCGATCTCTACTACAACTACGACGGCAAGCCGCTACTCATGTGCTACGGTGCTACACCCAACTTCTACGGTGCGAACCCCACGTGGACCGACGATCGCTTCACGGTGCGTTGGGTCACGGGCTACGTAGGCCAGCAGGACGACCTTTTCGATGCAGAAACCTTGCGCTCCTACCACTTCTGGAGCTGGGAGGAGCGTGCTACGCAGACCTACACGGTCAAGGATGGCAGAGTGGAGTGCATTTCGGTCACGGCATCCAGCCGTGCGCAGGGCAAGGAGGGTGACCGCGGCTACATTCCCGCCCGCGGCAGAAGAAACGGAGAGACCTTCCGCGAGCAATTCGGACGCGCATGCGAGCTTGGAGCAGGCATGGTACTGGTGATCTCCTGGAATGAGTGGAACAAGGGTGAGCAGCTTTCGGTCGAGATCTCCAAGGATCTGGAGCCCTCCCAAATCCACGGCACTTTTTACTACGACCTGCTTTGCGAGCAGATCAAAATATTCAAGGAACAGACCACATAAACGCAAGAGCGGTCACGCCAAGGGCGTGATGTTCTTAGCGGAGGAATCATAATCAGTTTGCTCATATAGCACAGATTTGCTCCGAAGTAGACAAATAATTAACCCCAACAGATTTTTCAAGGTCTGTTGGGGTTGATTATTATTAACTACTTTTTGTAGCAATTCTCCACAAGTGTATGATAGTCCTGTTTTTCAAATTCAAAGCTACACTCAGCGAACCACTCAATATTCTTTTCATCCTGATAATATGGAAATGTATAGTTTATTCTTCTGCGGTACAGCTCCTCAGTCCAGTTTTCCCCTATCCACTTACACCATTCGGGACTATCTACATCTGCAAGTGCGATGTTATCAGCATAACGAATACGATCTTCGTCGGTATATGCCGCAGTATAAAGAATTCCTCTGCGTTTTTCCTGTTCGAAAGATTCTGCTGAATGATTGACTTTTCCTATACGTCTCCATATCACTTTATCATCTTGCTTTATGACATCGGCTACAATGACAATACAAGAAAAATCAAAATCATCCGGACAGCTCAAAATAGGGGTAATCGCGCTGTTTTGTTTAAGGACAAACTCCATGAATTTTGCATCTCCGGCATAATCATATTCACTTGTCCAGCAAATGGCTAAATCATCGGTTGGAGAAATTGATTTTAACAACTCACTATTGTTAGACAGCCATTCATTTATATATTCATACAATGGACGACCATCAACAAAAAAAGCTTTTTTCTCGTATCCGGAGGATGTGAGTGAATTTCGTATTTCTATCCTGTTCATTAGTACCTCCCGTTCCGTTTATCGCCAGTTTCGCCTTTGTATTACAAATGCATCGGGCAAAACCCATACCCCTATAATACTGATTATATTATATCATACATTGGCAGAGAAAGCAAGAGTGATATTCCGACTTCGTCGGAGTGATATGATTGCTATCGCAATAGTGATATTGAAGCCTTACGGCTTCAGTGATATTTTATTCGCCCTAAAACTCGCGAAGCGAATACCACTCGGCGTAAGCCGAATATCACTGCGCAGCAATACAACTCGCCGTAGGCGAATAAAACTGGCGTGATACTCCGTTAAGAGTATCACGCCAAGGGCGCGACCGCTTTTTTTATTGTGATATTATTTGATAAGTCAGCAACAAGGACTGACGTTTTTGCGCAATGGTCAAAACCATGCCGTTCTTCGCAAGCTCCGCCCCGCTGACACTAAAGCTCTCCCCCGTATCCTCATCGGTAAAGCGGTACGCTTTTTGGGGATCGATCCCACCAAGCTCTACGTGCGCCTGTGCGTAAGGACACATAGCGCGGCGGAACGCCAGGATCAGACCGCTGTCGCTTGCGCGATCGTGATACTGAGAAGCAATCCACGTGGTATTGGTATCCGTAGCGGGAATCAGCGGATAAAAGTCTTCGGCAAAATAGTGGCGCAGGCGCGCATACTCCGCAAAGTAATGCTTTGCCCAACCAAAGGGCTCATTCATGCCGCCCACACGCCATTCGGGGTCAGCGTGCTCCCAGGTGCGCACGGTCATGCCGTTGGTATATGCACTGCGGAAGCTGTAGGTATCACCCAGCGTAGGGCCATAGCCGATACCCGAATAGGGATACCACCAAGCGGCGCGGGCATTACTGTTCTGATTGACCTCGGGACAGCAATCCCACGTGCACTGGTAGTCACTGCGCCACAAGGGCACCGAGCGCGCCAGCATTTCAATATCAATACGGTGTCCTCCGCCCGCGCAATCGTCGATCAACAGATGCGGAAAACGCTCCAGCAAAGCATCCCAGAAACGCCACAGATTATTGATGTGATGCACCTCGGTCGCGCCCCTGCGCGCAGCTCCTCCTGCCTCCAATGCAAGATCGTTGGCACGCCAGATGATCAAAGGATTGATATTGAAATCCTGACGGTAGCAGTCCACGCCCGCACAGGCAATGACGCTTGAAATCTTTTCAATGACCTGATCGCAAACATGATCACTTCCAAGATCCACCAAGGCATTCTCATCCTCGGGATTGGCAGTAATATATTCCGTCCATTCGCAAACCGAACGCTGCAAACGCTCCGGCTCAAACCAAAGCTGGAACTTGATGCCGCGCTCATGAAGAAATTCTGTCACATCACGGTAACCGTTCGGGTGATAATCACGGTTGACCTCCCACGTGCCCACCCTGCCCCATTCGGCAGATTGCGTTGCAGTGGTGGTGGAGCGCAACGGCTCATACCAGCCTGCATCCACCCAGCAATAATCAAACGTGTCAAGTCCATGCGACAAGATTCCCTGCCAGCGCGCGATCAGCTCATTGGAAGGAATGCCGCCCCAGAAGATTGCCGAGAAAGGACATTGCGCACCTCGCGCGCCCTTGTAACGCCCTATGGGCGACACCGCCTCGCGAATAAAGCGCCGCCAAAGGTTATGGGCATTGACCTGCCCTTCCCTATAGGGCATAACGGTGGTGGAGGCAGTACGGAATTTTTCACCGGGCTCCATGCAAAGAAAGACCTCCTCCAGGCTGTGGCGAATGCGAAAATCGTTCTCGCCGCGGTCAAAATAAGCGCGCCATTGTCCGGTCCAGCCAAGTGCTGTGAGCACGCCGTTTTGGTGATCACCGCCCTCGTTGACCTCAAAGAAAGGTGCAGTTCCCATGCCGCTGCGTCCGGCTTGGCAGGATGCCTCCTTGTGGTCGCCCGCCCACATGCGGTGCGGGATGATCTGATGATCAAAATCGCCTATGTTTGCACCGTCCGAGAGAAACAGACGCAACGTCTTAGGCTCCCACGTATATTGCTTGTCGCGGCGAGTGCGTGCGGGATCTGCCGACATGGCAACGGTCAGATCACAGTCGCAAAGCTGACTGATCAGCGCGCTACGGTGATCGGTGGGATTGTGCCAATAATTCGTCCATCGCGTCACACCGAAATCCTGCAAGAATTCGGTCACCACGGTCAGCTCCACACCGTCGGGCAGTGTATAAATGACGCGATCCGCCTCATTTTTCACCTTTACGTTCAGCTCGGAAAAGGGCGTTCCGTCATACAAAAACGAAAACGCAGGCACGGCGATCGGACGCACGGAGGGCGCGCGGTAAGCATACATGAAATCATTGATCGGCTCACAAGAGGGCTGCGTACTGCGAATACGCTCCACCTTGCCCGCATCGTAGCGGTAATACATGCCCTCCTGCTCGCTCTTGCCGGCGTGCATAAAGGTATGCTCGGGGTGACCTGCAGCATTGGCACGGATAAAGACCACGTCACCGGGGCGCAGATCCTCCACAGAGTCAATACGGGTAAAGCCCTGCGCAATACACCAATCGGTCAGCCCCGGGCCGGACACGCATTTGCCGTGGATATAGGGTTGATCGGTATAGCCCGCACGGTACAAGATCCAGTCCATCAGACGGTCACAGCTGATAATACGCGCATCGTGGTTGAAGGCAGGGTTGATAGGAGCATGACCGTAGTCAAATTCTTTATCACGGATATAGTCGCAAATGCACTTAGCATGAAACAGCAGTGCGGACGAAACCTCGCCGCCTGCGGCATAGCAAAGCGTTCCCTTTTGATCGTAAACAGCCGCGCCGAACAGCGCGTTGGCATCGGCAAACGAGGAAGCTTGCTCCAAAGTTTCAAAAACGCTCAACGCAGGTCTTTGCGCATCGGGAGCGGTACGAACGGTATACTGTGACATCATAACTCTCCTTTCGTGGCAATGCAAATCTCAACGTCTCAGCAAAGCTTGCAGGTATAGCGTGCTTTCGTTTGCGTTTGATCGTAGGTGCTGCCATCGGGAAGCTCCACCACGCAAGGCATACTGCAACCCTTAGGCAGAGTGACGTCCAGCGTCAGCGCGCCGTCTTTCTTTTCCCATGCAACCGAAATAATGCCGTGCGGCGTGGGTACGGTTCCCTTTGCCCATGTCAGATCATAGGCATTCACGCAAGGCTTGATGCGCACGGACCGGTAGCCGTCCTCGGTGGGATAAACGCCCAGCACCATAGAGGAAAATTCGTAAATGGGTGCGGAGCTCCAGCCGTGGCATTCGCTTCTGGGCGAGTCGGGGTTCTCGCACCAGGTGGTGCAATGCCAGTCCAGCATAGTCTCCCAGCCCTGCAGCTGGCGCCCCGCATACTGCTCGTATCTGCCTGCCATTTCCAGCGCACGGAACATATAGTGGCTCATGGAGAACGAGCAAACCGCCACGGGAAGCTCTCCCGCAAAGGTGCGGTCGATCAGCGCACCTGCCTCCTCGCCGCTCACCGCGCCCGACAGAATTGCCCAGAGCGTGGTATGCTGGCTGTATTCCTTGGTATTGGGGGTATTTTTGAAAAGTCCGACCTCGGCGTCATAGCAATGCGCCTTGACGCTTGCGATCACGCCCTCGGCTCTTGCGCGGTAATCAGCTGCAAGTCCGGGTCTGCCAACCGCCTCGCCAATCTCGGCAGCGGCGCGCAGCGCAGCGGCATACATCAAAGAGGTCACGGTCAAGGGCTCGGTAAAGCCGCCGTTGGGCACACCCACGTGCCAGCCCGGCACCCAGTCCACAAAATGCCAGTAGGGCGTCACGCCGATCAATCCCTGCTCGGTCATGTAGGTTTCAAAGCCCTCCAGCGCGCGATCCACCGTGCCGGTCATAGCGCGTACGCTTGCCACGGCAGCGGCATCCGAGCCGCAGTAGCGCAGATAATCGCGCAGCATCAGCACCCAGAACAGCGTAAAATCGGGAATGATCTGCACCATAACAGAGGGGTAATTTGCCTGGATCATGCCGTCCGCCATTTGCGAGTGCGCAAAATCGGTCAGCGACTTGATGGGCATGCGTCCGTCCGCACTCATGCGCAGGGTAAACAGCATTTCAAGGGCGCTGTCCATGTCGTATTGCTGCTGCTCATAGTACGGGCAATCCACGTACATCTCGTGCATACAGCAAAGCACGGTATTGCGGCTGATCTCCCACATGGTGTTGTAGCGGTCGTTGGAGCATGCAAACGTACCCGCCTTGTCCAAGGGATAATGATAAAATGCATAATCAAACGCGCAGAGCGCAAAATCGGGATCCTCAAACTCTATGCGCGCAAAGCGGAAGGAGCGATACCAGAACGGCGCGAAGGTCTGCTCTTCCCCCGTTGCCACCAGCGTATCAAATACACCGTGCAGCTCAGCGGTGGGATCGGTATAGGCGTCGCGCTGCGCCTTATAGCGGTTACCCTGCGAATCCGCTACGCTGTAGCACTCGGAAAAGATGACGCGCACGCGCGTGCCTGCCTTTGCCTTGAACGACAGGCGCAGCTTGGCGGTCGTATAATTGACCGCATCAAACTCGATAAAGCCCTCGCCACGGCGCACCTCTTGCAGAGGCTTGTACGCCTCGGTCTGCATGGCAGGAATCGGTCTGGGAGAGAGAATGTAGCTCTCGCCAAGTCCGAACAAATTGTAGCAGCCCTTATCCAGCTGCGGTGCGTACGTGGCAACCACCGGCACGGGAGCTTGCACGCTTTCTCCCTGCCACTGCTCAAAGGGCGGGATGGAGGTATGTACGCCCGGCATATTGGAAAATCCGCATGCATCCTCGCGTGTGCATGCCCAGCTTGCATCGGTACCAAACGCAACGGATTCACCGTTTGCCGTCAGCACGCCGTCCATCCAGAATGCAGGGCGCGAGCGGCGGAATACCGAGATAAAATACCCCTCGGTGACGTACAGGACCTTGGCAAGCAGCGTGTTCTTGCCCTCTTTGAGATAGGGAGTGAGATCCTCGGTCTCATAGTAAGTGACAAAGGAAGAGCCCTGGCAGGGTCCCTCCGACACAAGATGCCCGTTGAGATACAGCGCGTATCGCGTATCGCCGCTGCAGTTGACCTTAAGCGTTGCACCGGCAGGCGCATCAAATTCCTTGGTAAAATAATAGAAGTGAGGGGTTTGCGGGCGGTCCTCCGCCATGATCCATGCGCTCATACTCTTCTCCTTTGGGGATTATTTTTTGTAGATCAGCGTCGCAAGTGCGTTGTTTTCGATGATATTTTCTGCGTTGTACACGATCAGTACGCCCTGGCAGCCGTATTGCTCGATATACTCGGCAATCGGCTTGACACCGCCGACCGAGAGATTGACTACGACCAGATCGTAATGCTGTGCCAGGAATGGCACCATACTGTTCAAGAACGAATCCTTGAGCACCAGCAGCGTGGGGCGATCCCCATCCGTATCCTTGGTCACGGTCAGCACGCCGTGCGTGCCGTCCAGAAATACCGAATATTTGTCCTTTTTGGTAAGGTAATCGCGGTTGTAAAAGCCCTTGAAGCTCTCGCCCGTGGCAGGATCGGTCACGGTAAAGGCATCCTCGCCCTCAAAGTGCCAGATCTCCAAGGAGTCGGGAGAGACGAATGCAAAGCCTGCGCGCGACCAGGTCGTGCCGTAAAAGCCCTCCACCGTTTCTACCGTAAAGCGACTTTTGGGAATGATGTCCGCTTCTCTGCCCCATTTCGTCATCAAAGCACCGTATGCCAGGTATGCACCCTTGGTCGTCCAATGGTGGTCGGTGCGGTAGTAGACGTACTCTCCGCTCTCGCTCGCGCTCTGCATGACCTCGCGCAGGTCAAGATAGCCAACAGAGTCGGCAAGCCCTGCGTCCAGATCCTCCCACAAAGCGTCGGTCGCCTCGGTCGGATAGCGCGTCTGCGCACCCAGCACGTCCAGTGTACGAGGCGGAACCAGCAGCGTCAGCTCAATGCCCTGCGCCGCAAGGTCGGCTTCAAGCTGATTCAGCGCATCGGTCTGCGCGGCAATGGAATCCTTGGAATAGTAATCGGTGTCATATACGCGCGTGGTGCGGTTGACAAAGCTGTCAAACCAGCGCACGGCAAGCACGCCGTCCTTTCCCAGCACCACGCCGTTGTTCTCTCCCTTGCCAAGCGCCAGCTCGGCAAAGCCCTTGAGACTGACTAACAGGTTGCGCGCGGGAAATTGATCGGCAAAATATTCGTTGACGTCCTCGCCAAACTTTCCGTCGCGCAGCGATTGCCAGGTCAGCTTGGGCAGCGTTTGCAGCGTACGGTTTTCGCGCTCGGAGAATGCGTTATCGGGCAACGCCACGAATGCCACAAGTCCGAGCAAAAGAGGCAGCACGAACAGTACGACAGTCAAAATTTGCGTCAATTTTTGATGTTTCATGCTCTCCTCCTTTTAGAAAATATAGTACAAGAACGGGCTGAAGGTGGAATCCACCAGATACGCCGTGCAAAGCACCAGCAAAAGCGCGCAAAGCGCGGGAACGGCATAGGCAACCATGCCCTTTTGCTTGACCTTGTCGAAAAGCTTTTTGGGCAGCGGCGTTGCGCCCACAAAGCACACAAGCAAAAGCGGCAGATAGCGCAGCGCCTCGTACAGCGTCACGGAGGATGCAACGCCTACCGTGCCGATGCCAAACATGCCGGTAAAGATTGCCCAGCCCTCGGACAGGTTGGGGAATGCGAAAATGATCCAGCCAATGCCGATCAGCAGCAGCGCATAGGCGTGCGAGAACACGCGCGGCAGCTTTTCCAGGGCTTTGAGCAAAAATGCCTTTTCCAGCACCAGAATCACCAAGAAATACGCGCCCCAAAGCACGAAATTCCAGGATGCCCCGTGCCAAAGTCCTGTCAGCAGCCAAACGGCTGCGAGGTTGAGATACTGGCGCGCCTTGCCCTTGCGGTTGCCGCCCAACGGGATATACACGTACTCGCGAAACCAAGTGGAGAGCGTGATGTGCCAGCGGCGCCAGAATTCGGTAATGCTCTTTGAAATATAGGGATAATCAAAGTTTTCGGGGAATTTAAAGCCGAACATCATGCCTAGACCTATAGCCATGTCCGAGTAACCCGAAAAGTCGTAATAAATGTGCAGCGTGTAGCAAATCACGGTCATCCAAGCGCCCAGCGCGGTGTGCTCAAAGCCGGCAGCCGCCGAAAAATAGCGGAATGCGGCAGCCGCACCGTCACCTAACAGCACCTTTTTGCCAAGACCCGTGCAAAAACGGCGCACGCCTGCGGCAAAGGTCTCGATGCTTTCGCGGCGGCCGATGAGCTGGTCGTCCACGTCGCGGTAGCGCACGATGGGACCTGCAATCAACTGCGGAAACAGCGTGACGTAGGTGCCAAAGGCAATATAGTTCTTTTGCACCTCGGTCTCGCGGCGGTACAGATCAATGGTATAGGACATGATCTGGAAGGTGTAGAACGAAATGCCGATGGGCAAGGAAAGCCCCTCGATCGGCTTGGCGATACCCGAAAGGAACGGCACAAGCGCGAGCGTTTCCATGGTGAAGTTGAAGTATTTGAAGAACAGAAGGAAGGAGAGGTTGAGCGCCAGAGAAAGGATCATGGCAGCCTTGCACTTCCCCGGTGCGCTGTGGCGGTATTTTTCGATAAAGAAACCGCCCACGTAGGCAACCGTGATCGACGCAAGCATCAGCGTAATATAGATGGGTTCACCCCAGCCGTAAAACAGCAGGCTGAGGATAAACAGCACAATATTGCGCCCCTTGCGCGGCACGAGATAATATGCAGCCAACGTCAGCGGCAGATATGCAAACAAAAAAATCAACGACGAAAAAACCACGGCAAGCTCCTTGATTTTGATCTATCTTTTTATGGTTTCCGAGGAAACCGGAGAATATTCTAAAGTATAAATATATTATAAAGTATTACCGGGATTTTGTCAACGGCAGGCAGGGAGATTGCGGAAAATAATTCCGTGAAATACCGCCCATGTGCTCGCACGTAGGGAGCAATCACGAATGCACCGCCCTATCCCCCGCGTGTCATCCTGAGCGAGGGAGTGCATGCACGACCGAGTCGAAGTTTTGCGGGTCGAGGATGCGCCGCCCGGGCGCACCGCAGCAAGCAAAACCGCGAGCGCGACAAACGGCAGCGCGCAGCGGGATCTCTAAAGGGGTTTCTCAATGTCCGCTCTGCCCGGGTTGCATTTCTCCGCAATCCCCAACCGCCTACTTTCAAATATTACTTTGTGCAAACAGGCGTGTCAAAAATCGTTCGCAGATCCCGCTGCGTGCGACGGGCACTTCGCTCCGCAAAAGTTCGACTTCGGGCTACGCCCTCCGCTCAGGATGACACACAGGGGGAGGGCTCTAATTCCTTTACGACGGACAGCTTACGCATACAAATCCGCGAGCGATTCCCAATGTACAATGTTACTCTTGACACCCAAATCGCCCCTACAGACCTGCAAACCCGTTTTTGCCATAGAAAAAGCAGACGCGCCGTGGTGCGTCTGCTTGATCGTTCCGTATTCAGGGGAGATAAATCGTCAGCGTCTTCTCTTCTCCGCCCTCGCCCGATTTGTAGAGAATCTCCATCTGACCGCTGACGTCATGCTTTTGGCTTGTGATCGGTCGCTCACTATCGGGATTGAAATCCTCCAGCGGATAGGTCTGACAGTAGGCTTGGGGATCAAAAATATCCTGCACAACAAGGCTATATTGCCCTGCACTTTCGATCACGTATGCCACGTAGCGATCCTGTGCTTCTATCACGTGCGAAAACTGCTCGGACACAATGCTCTTTTCAAGATCGAAATAGACGGCTTGGTTATCGTAATAGAATTCGGATTTTTCCAAAAACATTCCCAGTACGTTGACTCCCACGTAGCGCGTTTGCGGATAAAAGTCCATAATGTCACCTGCCGCCAATACCTTGCCGTCATTATCATACACCGTATAGTGGGTATGCTCCGGTTGATCATTATAGTATATGAACTCATGATTGTTATATAAATGTGCGCTATCAAATTCATATCGATCCACATCATGTAAAGCGCCTTGGAACATTGCAAAATGTCCTTTGTCGTACATATCAAAAACGCCCTCAATGATCACGTATTCGCCGTTATATCTTTGCAATCTCTCGTAATACGGCTCCAGCTCCTCGCCAAGCTCGATCCAGATACAATCGTTCGTATAATTCTCCCATGCTTCTTTATCGGTGCTGATATAGTTCCCCTCAAACTCCAGATTTCCTACTGCGGTCAAGCGCACCCTGACGCCATGATACCGCTCGGGGGTTGCAATCAGCTCCGTCATAGACACGCTTACGGCATAATTGCTTGCCAAGCTGCCCAAGCCACCGTACAGTACGTATTCCATGCGCTCCAAAATCTGTCTTGCATACATACCAATGCCCCCAAGTGCAAGCAAAGCAGCAAGCAGCAGGGCAAGCACCGTAATCAGCAGGCTGCGCCTTTGGCGCTGAAGTCCGTGCATGGTTGTGCTGATCCACGCACCGGTGGGGATCTCCAAAAGGGTGGAAATCTGCTCGATCATGGGTGCATCGGGCATAGCTCTGCCCGTTTCCCATTTGGTCACAAGACGCTCGTTTACGCCAAGTGCCGCCGCCACGTCCTGTACGGTCATTTGCTTTTTCACTCTGTACGAGCGAATCAATTTTCCCATGCATCTCATAATGTTTCCTCCCTTTTATCTATGCAATTCCATTGTATCACATTGCGCGTTTTGTGTCAAGAAAAATGTGCCTTCACTTATATAGACGCATTTTTTGAAGAAATGTACACGTTTTTTCAAAAAAAGTTGTATTTTTTTGAATTTGCGCAACATTTTCGATTTTGCACTTGACAATTCCCTTTTCATGCTATATAATGTCACATATATTGGCTTTGACGGGAAGAAGTAACCGCCCGACACTCACAGAAAGTACCCGGTGGATGAGAGGGGCGAGACAGATGGCGGCGAAATACATCCCTGAGCTTTGCACCGAACCGGCACGCGCCGCAGTAGGCTGCAACGGACGTTCCCCGTTATCGGAATCGACTAACCGTTTGGTTAGCCGGCAGAGGCTTCTTTTGCAAAAAAGAGGTAAAGCAAGGTGGTAACACGGCGGCGTCCCCGCCCGTCCTTGATTCCGGGCATGGCTTGGCATCGGGGGCTTTTTATTTTTATTTTCACATTCAAAGGAGAAACACACTATGCAAATCTACGAAGAATTGCAAGCGAGGGGACTGATCGCCCAGGTCACCGACGAATCTGAGATCCGCGACATGATCAACGCCGGTAAGGCGACCTTCTACATTGGCTTTGACCCCACCGCTGACTCCCTGCACGTAGGTCACTTCATGGCTCTGTGCCTGATGAAGAGACTGCAGATGGCAGGCAACAAACCCGTTGTTCTGATCGGTGGCGGTACCGCCATGGTCGGCGACCCCTCGGGCAGAACCGACATGCGTCAGATGATGACCGAAGAAACCATTGCACACAACGTCGAGTGCTTCAAGCAGCAGATGTCCCGCTTTATCGATTTCGGCGAGGGCAAGGCGATCCTGGTCAACAACAAGGATTGGCTGATGCAGCTCAACTACGTAGAAGTCCTGCGCGACGTTGGCGCATGCTTCTCCGTCAACAAGATGCTCAGCGCTGAATGCTACAAGCAGCGCATGGAAAAGGGTCTTTCGTTCCTGGAGTTCAACTACATGATCATGCAGTCCTACGACTTCTACCACCTGTACAAGAACTTTGGCTGCAACATGCAGTTCGGCGGCGACGACCAGTGGTCCAACATGCTGGGCGGCACCGAGCTGATCCGCAGAAAGCTGGGCAAGGACGCCTTTGCTATGACCATTACCCTACTCCTCAACTCCGAGGGCAAGAAGATGGGCAAGACCGCATCCGGCGCGGTTTGGCTGGATCCCAAGAAGACCACTCCCTACGACTTCTACCAGTACTGGAGAAACGTGGGCGACCAGGACGTTCTCAAGTGCATCCGTATGCTGACCTCCCTGCCCCTGGAGCAGATCGACGCAATGGACGCATGGGAGGGCGCACAGCCCAATACCGCTAAGGAAATCCTGGCTTACGAGCTGACCAAGCTGGTTCACGGCGAGGAAGAGGCTAACAAGGCTCAGGAGACCGCTCGCGGCCTGTTCTCCGGCAAGGGTTCTCTGGATAATATGCCCGCAACTGAGCTGGTTGCTGATGACTTTGTTGACGGCAAGATCGATGTCATGACTCTGCTGGTGAAGTGCGGCCTGTGCCCCTCCAAGGGTGAGGCTCGCCGTCTGGTTCAGCAGGGCGGTGTGGCTGCCAATGATGAGAAGGTTGCTGGTATTGAAGTG
>JAZRQR010000086.1:0-1046 GCA_045650025.1 Eubacteriales bacterium | reverse complement strand
ACGCTCATGGGGCGATGCGTGATGCGCAACGTGCCCAGCATGCCCTCTGCATAGTAAAATTCGTAGTTTTTGCTGACGTCGCGTCCCATCTCGTCCACAATGATCAGCGCAAGTCTGTTTTCCTGCTCGCCCACAAGGTCGATGCTGACAGGCTTGACGCCCGTGATCTCGTGTCCCGGCAGCAGCTCGCCCAGCAGTTGGTATTGCTCGTTGGTCAGCGGCATGCCGTCATACATCTTTTCTGCGTCAAACGACTGCAGCGGCAGCACGTAGGGGTTGGCGATCTCCAAAATACCTTCGTTGACCGTAAACTCATACATATACGTGACGTCTTTTCCATGCTCGTCGGTCATGCGGATTGAGTCGAGCTCGTTCTTCCACTTGCCCACGTCGGTGGGGCCATCGTGCTGATACTTAAAGGTAATGTGCAGGTAGTGTCCCGTCAAACGCTCCCCTTTGGTGATTTCGTAGCGCGGCATATACAGCGGCTGACCGTTATATACGTCCTGATATGCATCTGCGGTCGTGATGGTGATCTCGATGGGCTTGACGCGCAGCATACCGTAATTGGTCTTGATATCGTAATACTGCGTCACGTCCCTGCCGTTCTGATCCACTACGCGCACCGACTCCAGCGAGTTTGTCGCGGTTTGTCCGATCTCATAAATGCCGTTGGGATAGGTAAAGGTGACACGGATCTCGTGCCCTTGGACAAGCTTGGAGCCTTCCACGCGCACCTCGTCACTCACAGCGGGGACTTTTTCGTAAGACACTACGCTGCTGCCCGTGATCACCGTGATCTTGCGCGGCATGATCTCGATCACGCCGTCGCTGCAGCTGACCTGATAATTGCCGGTGACGTCGCGGCCGCGTGCATCCAGCACCTTATATCCCTTGACCGTCATGGGGTGCAGACCCAGCTCAATGCCGTTTGACACCACGTTCAGCTCCACTCTCTGCCCCTTGGCAAGCCCCTGCGCAGAGGCGGTGGCATCACAAGTGCCGTTATACGGCTGACCAGAATATTCACCCTGCACCACAGGCGC
>JAZRQR010000085.1:0-1278 GCA_045650025.1 Eubacteriales bacterium | reverse complement strand
CGCGTGGGTGCTGCCCATTGTTTCCGTTGTGTTTTCGTGCCTGATTTTGTTTATCGAGGTCTGGAGTGTAGCGATCTCCATGGTAGTGTTTTTGATCATAGCGAATGTGGTCGTGCTGTTTACCAACTATCCCCGCGCATTTGAGCTGTGGCAGGGGAGCCTGCAATACAATTGTGATTTCCACATGCGTCGCAGATTCGGTGGCAAAAACAGAAAGATCGTGCGCACGACCTTGACCGTTTCGCACATCGAATCGGTCGAGATTCGGCAAAACGCGCTGGAAAAGCTGTTCAATACGGGTCGCGTGATCTTTACGGGGCACGCCGAGGTGGCGTTTTTGCGCGATTACAGCGACTTTTACACCGAGCAGGTGTCAGCACCCTATCACCACACCTTTTACGGCATCAAGCATTTCGACAAATTCCGCAACGAGATCTACGATCACGTTGATCCTGCAATATTGCAAATTCATGCTTCTTAAGGAGAATTTTATGAAAAGGTTAGGTATTTTTATCTGTACGATCACTTTGGTGCTTTTGTTTTGCTCTTGTGATTTATCAAGCGCATTGACAGGCGGGCTTGTCGGAGAGCTCGGCAAGCAGGATCCGACCGATCCCTTTGCAAAGCAGCCGTATTATTTGATGTATACCTCCAATGGCGACGGCACCTGCTACGTATCCGAGATCATTCTCGATCCCAACGATAATGCAGAGGTCGAGATCCCCAAGCAATCGCCCAATGGCGAAAAGGTGGTGGGCGTGCGCGTGGAGATGTGTCCCCAGACCATGAACGATTATTTTCCCCAGGTCATGACCAAGGCAAGCATGGAGCACTGGCTTGCAGAGCTGGAAGCCCACGATATCGGAGGCTTTGATCTTGCCAAATTCACCTCGCACTACTTTTTGCTGTCCGCTTCGGAGCAAAGCGACCATGAGCTTTACGCTGCATGCCCCTTGGCGCAATACGAGGACGTTTACGTATTTGTGGGAAGTACGGAAGCCGAATATGAGTTTGCAAGTAATTTCTTCTTGGCTACTCTTCCCAGCATTCTCAAAGAGCGCGCTGATTTTGATGCAGAGGTGCTGGAGCTTTGCAAACAGCATCTGACAGACGAGCAAACCGAAAGCATGCTTAAGCTGATGGGCTGCCGCAACGTGGTCTCGCTGAGCGACATCCGACTGCACGGGGATATCCAATACGTCAGCATCATGCAGTATAAAAACAACACGACCCCCGTGTCTGTCAGATTGTATGCGGATATGACGCTGGAGCAGTGGG
>JAZRQR010000084.1:0-16674 GCA_045650025.1 Eubacteriales bacterium | reverse complement strand
CGCGTTGAATATTCTCGGCTCAGTCGCCACGAAATCCAACGCTGCGGTCCCCCCTCTCCAGCGGAGAGGCCTCTTTTTGCCGCCCTTTTCGGTTTGTCGTACAAAATGGAAATGTACTGAAACCTTTTACGGATCATTGAGCAAGGCGGATGCGCCCAAAGCCCTCCCCGCTGTGGGAGGATACCTGCAAGCAGGTTTGACCGCAGCGGAGCGAAATTCACCGAGGCGCAAGGTGAATTGAGAGAAGCGATTGCGGTGGGTGAGATCCATTTGACGGTCGCTCCTTCACCAAAACGGATCGCAGATGCCACGTATTTGAAAAGCCACCACGCAAAAACGTGGTGGCTAAAATGATTTCTCCGCTTATTCCGCTGCCCGATCGGGCAAACCATTTTGGTTTTAATGCTCTTGACTTTCCAAGACGCAATCGATGATGATGGCGACGGCGAGCACGGCTACGGGATCGAACGCGTCGTCCACGCTGATCTCATAGGTGTCTCCCCAGGTAAACCATTGCTTGCGCACTGAGGCAACTGTTCTGCCGCGGTCGGTGATCTCATAGTCGTGGTCAAAGAAATCCCCCTGCACCTCCCAGCCGGGACCATCGACTGTATAATACGGGCGGAACATGGAAATTTCCTTGATCACCGTGGCTTGAATCTCCTCGCCCTGCACGATGTGGTAACGCGGGCGGAAGCGGAACAGCTCTTGCTCAATGCGGTAGATCTCCTTCCCCATACCGTCAAAAATGGTCAGCTTTTTGCCAAAGGAGAACAGCTCGCCCTTGACCGTGAAGAGCTCGCACCCCATACTGTCAAAGACCGAGAAAGACTCTTTCCAGGAAAAAATCTTTTGCTTGATGTAAAGTTTCATGTAAGCTCCTTTCGCACTCTCTCTGCGTAGCGGACGGTTTCCATGGCGTCGCTGCCAAAGTGATCGGCACCGATGCGCGCGGCGTATTCCTCGGTCAGCACCGCGCCGCCCACCACAATGCGGCAATCGGGCGCGTGCTCGCGAAGCAGGGCGATCGTGCGCTCCATGGCGGGCACGGTGGTGGTCATCAGGGCACTCAGACCGCAAAGCGGTGCTCCGTACTCCTGCACAGCGGCAAGCACGTCTGCTGCGGGCACGTTGCGTCCGAGGTCAATGACGCGGAAATTGTAGTTTTCGAGCAGCAGCTTGACAATGTTTTTGCCAATGTCGTGCACGTCGCCCTCCACGGTTGCCAGCACAAAGGGGATCTGCGCCGCCGCATCGTGGCTTTGTGCGCTGGTCTGCGCCTTGATGCGTTCAAATGCCGCCTTGGCAGCCTCGGCAGCCAGCAGCAGCTGGGGCAGGTACAGCGTTTTTTGTTCAAAGCGCGCGCCCACCAGGTCAAGCACGGGAATGACGTGGGTATTGATGATGTCCAAGGGTGCAGTGGTCTGTAGCAGCGCGTCTGTTTCGCGTGCCGCCACCTCGGCAAGTCCCTTGAGAATGGCATGCTGCAAGGGAGGCAGCTCGTCCTTTTGCGCGCCTTGCGCCGCCGTAGCGGATGCGCCCACGGACGTGACGCGGGCAATATAGTCTGAGCATCCCGCATCCAAGCCGTGCAACGCGCAGAACGAAAGATACGCGTTGCGCATGGCAGCAGAGCCCGGGTTCATAATAGCAGCCGAAAGCCCGTTTTCCAGAGCCAGCGTGAAGAAATGGCTGGTCAGCACCTCTCTCTCGGGCAAGCCGAACGACACGTTGGAAACGCCCAGCACGGTATGGCAGTCCATCTGCTCGCGAATGTAGCGCAGCGCGCGCAGCGTGTGCAGGGCGGCGTCCTTATTGGTGCTCACGGTCATGGTCAGCGTGTCAAATACAATATCGTGCTTGGCAATGCCGTAGCGGGCAGCCTCATCCAAAATGCGCTTGGCAATGGCAATGCGACCCTTGGCCGTTTCGGGAATGCCGCTCTCGTCCAGCGTCAGCGCAACCACCACGCCGCCGTACTTTTTGACCAAGGGGAACACGGCGTCCATGCTCTCTTGCTTGCCCGAGACCGAGTTGATCATGGCTTTGCCCACGTAGCGGCGCAGCGCGCGCTCCATGGCGGCAGGATCGGCGGTATCGATCTGCAGGGGCAGGTCGGTCACGGCTTGCAGCTCGCAAACCGTGCTGCAAAGTAAGGTCGGCTCGTCAATTTCGGGAATGCCCACGTTGACGTCCAGCAGGTGCACGCCCTGCTCGGCTTGTGCCAGACCCTGTTCCAGCACGTAGGGCATGTCGCCCTCGATCAGTGCCTGCTTAAAGCGCTTTTTACCCGTGGGGTTGATGCGCTCGCCAATCAGCAACGGGAGTTCTCCAAATTCCACCGCGTGGGTGTACGAGGACACCACGGTGCGGTGCTTGCTTTGCAAGGGCGCGGGGGAAATGCCCGCAGTTTTTTGTGCGGTTGCCGCAATGTGCGCGGGCGTTGTGCCGCAGCAGCCACCGGGCAGCCGTACGCCAAGCTCCACCGCCTCTGCCATAATCTCGGCAAAGCCCTCGGCGGTAATATCGTAAACGGTGTTACCGTCGGCATCGGTGCGGGGAAGTCCCGCATTGGGCATGAGCAGCACGGGAACCGATGCCGCGTCCACAAGCCGCTTGGCAATGCCCATGAGCTGGCGAGGACCCAGCGAGCAGTTGGCGCCAATGGCATCCGCGCCCATGCCCTCCAGCATGGCAACCATTGCCTCGGGCGAAGCGCCCGTCATCAGCTTGCCGTCCGCGCCGTATACGTTGGAAACAAACACGGGCAGGGAGCAGTTCTCCTTGACCGCCAGCAGCGCCGCCTTGGTCTCGGCGCAGTCGTTCATGGTTTCAATCAGCACAAGATCCGCGCCCGCAGCCGCGCCGATGCGCACGATCTGGGCAAATCCCGCCACGGCATCCTCAAAATCAAGGTCGCCGTAAGGGCGCAAAAGCTTGCCGGAGGGGCCAATATCCAGCGCGACCAGCGCGTCATTCGCGCCGGCTTCGTCCATGGCGCGGCGCACGTTTTGCACAGCGGCGGGGATGATCTTGGCAAGCTCGTCCTTTGTATAATGCCAGGGGCTTGCGCCAAAGGTATTGGTGCTGATGATGCGGCTGCCCGCCTCAAGGTACGCGCGGTGAATGCCCACTACCACCTCGGGGTGCGAAAGATTCCAGCGCTCGGGCTGCTCACCGGGGGCAAGTCCTGCTGCCTGCAAAAGCGTGCCCATGCCGCCGTCCATACACAAAATGCGGTTGGAAAGTGTATCTTTTAAGGACATAATGCCTCCCAAAATGCGTTTATTTGCCCAGCATAGCGGACAGGTTTGCCATAATGGCAGCTGCCACCTCGGGCTTGTTCATGGAATATACGTGCACGTTGGTCACGTTGTTGGCAAACAGGTCAATGATCTGGTCGGTGGCGTAGGCAATGCCCGCTTGCTTCATAGCGGCAGGGTCGCTGCCGAATTTATCGACAAGGCTCAAAAATCTGCGCGGCATGTGCGAGCCGGACAGCTTGATGGCACGCTCGACTTGTGATGCATTGGTGATGGGCATAATGCCTGCCACCACGGGCACGGTAATGCCCGCCTCGCGCGCCTTGTACAGGAAATTGTAGAGCAGATTGTTATCAAAAAACATTTGCGTGGTCAAAAAGTCGCAGCCTGCGTCCACCTTTTCGGCAAGGTAACGCAGGTCCTCCTTTTGGTTGGCGCTTTCGGGATGTACCTCGGGGTAGCACGCGCCGCCAATGCAAAAGTCCGCGTTTGCCGCCTTGAGCTCGCGTACCAGATCCACCGCGTGGCGGTAATCCCAGCCCGCGCGATCGGCGCCCTGCAGGTGTGCGGGAATGTCACCGCGCAGCGCCATGACGTTTTCAATACCTGCCGCCTTGATGGCATCGATCTGCGCTGCTACCGTCTGCTTGGTGGAGGAAACGCAGGTCAAGTGCGCCAGCATGGGTACGTTGTAGGTTTCTTTTACGCGCTTGGCAATCTCCAAGGTGTATTTGCCCGTGCCGCCGCCCGCTCCGTAGGTCACGCTCATAAAGGGTGGCTGCAGCGCGGCGATCTGGTCGATCGCCTTCTCCACGCTCTCAAATGCCGAGTCGGTTTTAGGTGGGAAGACCTCAAAGGAAAGGGAAAGCTTTCCGCTATGTAAAATGCTTGTCAGCTTCATATCGTTACTCCGAATTCTATCATTATATTCATTATACACCTTTTGCAAAAACGTGTCAAGAGCGGTTTTGCGCACTTGACAGTTTGCGGTACGTATGGTATAATGAACATATAACTCAAAAAAAGGAACGCAACTATGGTAAAAATGACGGTAAAAAGACTTTTGTGCGTAGCGTTTGCCCTGATACTGGCAGCAGCAAGCGCGGCAATCCCTTCGTTTGCAGCCGAGCTGCCTGCGGACTACGTCAACGTGGCAAAGGGCGCAGTGGTTTCGGTATCCAAGGCATCCTCCAAGACCTCGGGAGAAAACTCCTACGAGATGGCTGCCGAGAATTGGTGCAAGGCAATGCTGGTGGACGGCAAGACCAACACGGGTTGGTCAACCAACCCCTATGACGTGGAGACCGATAAGACCAAGCCCGTGACCGTGACTGTGGACCTCGGTACGCAAACCGAAATAGGGAGAGTGGTGATCGTACCCACCGCGAGCGGCAACAATTTTCCCGTGACCTACAGTATTCTGACCTCGGTTGACGGTGAGAATTATACCGAGAGAGCCAAGAGTGAGGGCAATCCCGGTGTCAATAAGACCAAAAACGTGCACGATTTTGCTCCCGTGCAGGCAAGGTACGTGCAGATGCACGTGACCGAGCGTTACGCGGTGGAATCCGTTGGCGGCGGACAGAGCTCGGACGGACTTTTGGTGCAGCTTTCCGAGATAGAGATCTGGGGCAAGGAAGCACAGCGCGCAAGCTTGAACAAGCACGCCATTGAGCTTATGCCCGGCGAGAGTGCGCAGCTCGAAATGCTGCTTTCGGGCTTTGCAAGCGCACCGAGCGTGACTTGGAAGAGTGATAACGCATCCGTTGCAACTGTGGATCAGAACGGCAAGGTGAGTGCCAAGGCAAAGGGTGAGGCGATCATTACTGCCAAGGCAGGCAACGTGGCAGAGACCTGTCGCGTGCAGGTGGTGGAAAAGAAGGATCGCTTTGACGATAACATCATGATCTCGATCTTCTGGCCGCCCACCAAGCAATACGTCAATGATGAGCAGTATAAGCTGATGGCAGACGCGGGCATTACCTACGTGATGGGCGCGGGCGACGCTCTTGGTGAGAAGCACGTGCAGGAAAAGATGCTGGAGCTTTGCGCCAAATACGGCATGATGATGACCGTGGGAGACGACCGCCTGGGCGGTAACCTTTTGCGCATGAGCGAGGAGGAGATCCTTGCCGTGGTGGAGGAATACAAGAGCGTCCCCGGTGTGGGCGGCTACTATATGCTGGATGAGCCGTTCAACCCCAACACCTTTATTGATGCTTACCGCATTCTCAAGAGTGCCGAGCCCGATAAGTATATGCATCTGAATTTCCTGCCTGCGGGTGCGTACGCCAATATGGATACGTATAAGTCGCAGCTCAACGACTGGTGCAAGCTTTGCGCATCCACGGGTTACCCGTTGGATTACTTGATGTACGACCGCTATCCGTACGGACCTGCTGCGGGCAGTATGGACAGAGTGGGCTTCCTTTCCAATATGGCAGCGGTGCATGAGGTAGGGCTTGCAAACGGCGTCAAGACGGGCGCGTATATTCAGTCTGTGTGCATTCCCGGTGCATACCGCCGTCCGACGGACAGCGAGATCCGCTATGAGATCTACATGTACTTAGCATACGGCTACAAGCAGATCTCGTATTTTACGTGGTTTACGCCCGTGGATCGCTCCGAGCCGTTTGCAGACGGTATCATTTCAGCAACCGGTGTGCCCAATAAGCACTATGCAGGGGTCAGTAAGGTCAATCACGAGGTGCTGGCACTTGGCAAGGTGCTGATCGATTGCGATGCACTTGAGGTATACCTCAACGGTGAGACCTGGGGGCAGGAGAGCATTCCCGCGGATTTCCCCGTACAGCCGGCAGATAACAAGAACTATACCGTTTCGCTGCTCAAGAGCAGGGAGGACGGCAGAAATTATATCATGGTCGTCAATAACGATTTCTCGCGTCAGCAGACCGTGACGCTGCAGCTTGACGCGGGCATTACGGCTCTGTGGGAGGTAAGCAAGCAGGATGGCAGTCTTTCCTCTGTGTCCTTTAACGGCGGTAAGCTCAAGCTTGATCTGGCTGCGGGCGACGGTATTCTGCTCGCATTGCCAAAGGGCGTGGATTTTGCCGATCCTGTTGTGCAAGCTCCCGTTGGTACCAACCTTGCTCTTGATGCGCAGATCACGTGCGACAGCTCCACGGGTACCTCCAATCAATATATGGACAATCTCAACGATGGCGAGCGCGAGTGTGATATGAGCGGTACGCTGGGCTGGGTGTCGAACGGACCGCGTGAGAGTGAGATTGTCGTTGACCTTGGCTATGCTGCAAAGCTCAACCGCGTGGATATCTATCCCGCAGGTACGGGGAAGCAATTCGGCAGAAACTTTGGCAAAACGGTAATCATCAGCGTTTCCGAGGACGGCAAGACCTGGAAAGAGGTCGCGAGAAGCGAGAGCGTCAGCGCACGCGATGCTTTTCCCACCTTTACCTTTGACGCGGTCAACGCCCGTTACGTCAAGCTGAACATTGAACGGTACGGCAGCACCCTGGCAATTGCTGAGATTGAAATTTTCATGGACGACGGCACGGTTGGTGCACCGGGCAGCATACAGCGCCCGAACGAGGAGATTATTTATACCGAGGGTATGAATATCGCCTTGAACAGACCCTATGACGTATCCAGCGATACCAGCCAGGAATACGTGGCGTGGGGCTGGTCGGGCAAGTTTATCAACGACGGTAAGCTGGATAACGGTTGGACCTCCAACGTCAAAATCCACGATAAGGCAAGAGCAACGGAATCGGTCGTGATTGATTTCGGTGACGTATTTGCCGTGGATAAGATCGTGGTGCATCCCATATCCGATCTGTGGCCCGAGGATTTTGAAATTTTGCTTTCCCCGGACGGAGAGACTTGGGTGTCTGTCGATAAGCAGACCGGCAGTAAAAAGCCGAATGAGCCATATATCGTGCAGCTTGCAGAGCCCGTTGATGCAATTATGGTCAAGTTTGAAGCCACCAAGCTGCGCAGCACGGCGGCTGACGGCTATATGCTGCAGCTTGCCGAGATTGAAGCGTACGGCACGCCCATTTGCGATAAGAGCGCTTTGCAGAGCGCGATGGACGAATACGTAGCAGCAGGCGGTGACACGGCTGCAGAAGCGTATGTCAAGGCACAGGCAGGTATGGAAAATGCGCTGTTGACCTCTACCTCCATGAACGTGCTGGTGCGTGCGCTTAAGGCAGCGATGCCCAAGCCCGAGCAGAGCACCGAGGAGGTGACCACCGAGCCGCCCGCAGAAACCACCGCACCCGAGAGTGAGAATGCAGGTGAGCAGGGAAGTGACGCGGAGCAGCCCGAGCAAAAGAGTGGCTGTAAGGCAATTGCCGCAGCAGGCGTTGTTGCCCCCGCTGCAATCGCAGCCGCTGTGATCTGCACCAAGAAAAAGAAGAGAAAATAATATCACATAAAAAAGGCTCGTCTTGCGACGAGCCTTTTGTTTTGGAAAAAATTAATTCTTGGTAACCGCGATGACCTCTTGGCCGTTGACCACCTTTTGAGCATCCGAGATCAGCTTTTCCACAAAGGTGGAGAGCACGAAGAAGGAGCCCTGCGCGTTCTGGGGATCGCCCGGATCATCGGGGGAATCCACCAGCTCAATGGTCATGTAGGACTTGAGGTTGGAGTAGCGGTAGAAGCGGTAGATGGTGTAGCGCGTGGTGCCATCGGGGTCGGCAGCGGTAATGGTCAGCTTGAGCTGGCATTCGCTGTCGGGCAGTGCGCGGAAGGCAGCCATCTGCTCCTCGGTCAGGTCGGTCGCACCCTCTGCAGATGCATACAACAGACCCTGGTACATCTTACGGAAGTTGTCGGCAGCAAAGGAGTTCTGTTCCTTGCCTGCTGCGTTGTGCAGCACAACCTCGTAGTCCAGCTTCTGTCCGTTTGCGCTTACCACCATGTTGCTCGAGGAGGTATTGGCGAGGTAGAGGTATCCCCATTCGCCCGTCTTGGCATCCACCAGAATGTAAGAGCCGTCTGCGGTCTTGTAGTAAGCACCGCTGCCCCAAACGCCCAGGGTGACGTTGGAGGTGTTTGCCTTGTTCCAGGACTGCTTGGTGACGTTGTAGATCTCAAAGTAGCCCTCGGAATCATTGAAACGCAGGGGCGCATTGCCGGTGGGGTAGAAGGTCACGCCGTTGCGCTCTGCGCTGTTGATGACCATGGAGGAGGTGTCCTTGTCGGCAAAGTAGATCTGGGGAGTCAGGGTGTCAATGGTGTACCAGTCGCCGTTCTTGCTGTTAATGAGCACGTACTGGTCGTCTGCCGTAATGAAAACGGTGCCGTTGCCCCAGGTGCCCATGCCCTCGGTCAGCTCGCTGCTCAGCTTGCTGCCTTGCTGCAGCATGAAGAGGTATCCGCTCTTGCTGTAGAAGAAGTCGGTCACGTAAGCCGCGTTGCCTTCTGTGGTCTTGGCATCCAGAACGGTGCCGTTTGCATCCACTACCTTGATGTCGGCGCAGAGCTTATAGCCCTGAGGCGATTCGGCGCGGAAGTACATGTAGTAGGTGTAGCGACCGGTGCTCTCGTCCTCTATCATTTCCACAAACATGTAGTCTCTTGCGTACTGCGTTGCGGGATATTCGATCGTACCCTTGGTCACGTACTGACCGGCTACCATGTAATCCGAGGAGTGAATAGGCTTGAGTGCGTTGCCCTGTGCATCCAGAAGCACGTAGGTGTCGCCAACCTTGCCAACCGTGTAGGTGATCTCGCTGCCGTCCACCTTTGCGGTGTGCGAGCTGCCTCTGCCGGGCAGGAAGACCATCTGGGAGGTAGAGGAGTTGTCAATGGTAAAGTGAATGTTGTTCTGACCCCAGGAGTAGATCACGTCCTGCAGGTAAGCCACGTTGAGCTGCACGAAGTAGGGATCGTACCAATCCACGTCGCTCCACTCAAGGAAGGGAACTGCGCTCTCGTAAAGCTCAATGATCATGGGCGTGTAGAGGTAGAAGTATTCGCCGTCCTCGTCCTTGGTCATGATCTCGCCGTATGCGTAATACATGCCCGAGGAGCTCTTTGCGCTGATGCTGATGCGGTTGTACACGGTGTAGGTGTTGCCCTCGTCATCGGTATCGTCGTAGAAATAGGTGATCAGATATGCAGGCTCCAGCACGCCGTATTCGTCCATCATATCCACGTCGGGATCCAGCTTGATAATGCGCTGGGCTGCCAGAGAATACAGGCTGTAGAGTGCGCTGTTGACGTTGTCGTAGTTGGGGAAGTAGCCTTGCATGTACTCGGAGTCAGTCTTGTAGGACATGGCGGAGTACATGGTGTTTTCGCGCTCGTCCAGGTCAAGGTACGAGAAGTCGCAAACCTTCTTGGAGTACTGCTCCAGCAAAGCGTCGTACATTTCCTCGGAAACCTTGGTGTATTCCTTGGCAAGTGCTTCCTCGTCAATGCTGTCGGGATCCATCGCCTCCGGGTCAATGCCCAGTCTCTTGCAAGCCTCTGCGAAAATGATCTCGTTGATCTTTTCGTGGTCGATGCCGCTCTGGATGATAAAGTGCTCTACGTCAAAGTAGGTGTTCATGGAAGAGGGGTAGGAGACCATGGGGGTCAGCAGCACCTCAATGGGCTGCAGCAGGTATTCGGTAATACCCGAAGCGGACAGAATGTAAACGGTGCTTCTGCCCTCCAGCTGCACGTAGTAGCCTGCGCCCGATACGATCGCGTCACCAATGATGACCGTGTACGCCGATCCGTCACCTGCGGTGACCGTGAACTTGGCGGGCACGTAATCGTATTCGTATTCCTTGCCCTCCTGATCGGTTGCCTTGCGCGTTTCTGCAATCAAGCCGTATTCCGCGAAGCGGATAGTACCGTCGGGGTTGCGCTGCGGGTCGGAAAGGCGTTCCATGGAAAGGGTATAACCGCACGCGTTTGCCAGGGATGCAAAGGATTCCAGGCTGTATGCGGTGGTTTCGTAGCCGTCAAGGTAGAAATCGTTTGTGTTCTCTTCACGGATAAAGACGTATTTGCCGTGCTCGTTGGTCACCTCGATCTTGTCAATGCGGTTCTGCGGCTTTTTGCCAAGCGAGGAGGATGCGTCGTAGGTCAGCTGGCGGAACAGCATGACGCGTCCGGAGTAGCCAACCACCTCGCTGCCCTCGGTTTCTACGACTGCGTATACCGTGCAGGCGCCCGTTTCGGGGTCTACGGCGATCAGCGAGTCGCGATCGGTTACAAAGTAGCCGTCGCTGTCCTGCGGCAGGGGCTCAAAGCTGAAGTTGGGGAATGAACCGTGCAGGTGGCACAGGTGATAGACGCCGTCGATCTTTTTGACGTAATACTTGGTCGAAATGACCTCGACCTCGCCGCTTTCGGTGATGATCTTGACCTGCTCGGTATAGGTCAGAATGCTGACCAGAGCCTTAACGCCGATCAGCGCCGCAGTCAGTACGGCAAAGCAGATGACCAGCGTAATGGCTGCGTTCTTTTGTGTACGGTAAAGGGATTTCTTTTTGGCTGCCTTGCGTTTGATCCAATGTGCGTAAAGCACCAGATCCTCCGTGGGCAGGTCGCCGGGCACGTATTTGCTGCCCTTACCGCCCTCCTCGGTAAACCAACCGCCAAAGGTGTAATCCTTGCGCTGCGGGATAGGCAGCTCGGGCAGGGGAGCACCCACCTTGACCTCCATGGAGCGGCGGGAGACCTCTCCCTTTCCGGGGCGGAAGGAGAGCGTGAAAAATTGTTCTTGCATCATAAATATTTTCTCCTGACGTTTTTGTAAATACCAACGCCGAAGCAAATCAACGCGGGAATGACCGCAAGCGCGATCATGATGGACATGGGATTGTTTTGTACGGTAACCGTTTCGGCAATGTCATATACCATAAATGCCTTGAATTCCAGATTGACGGGAATGACCTCGCGTCCCATTGCGCGCAGCGTGCCAAGCACCACGTCGGCATTGCCGTACGCATCGGAGGCAAGCACGGTGTCCGAGAGGAACTCGGTGGATGCGATGCAGCATACGTACGAGGGCTCCTGCGCGACCGAGTAGTTGGTTTCCTGCGTGGTGCGGCTTTCCACGGTCAGCGTCATAATGCCAAAGGGATATTGACCTGCAGGCTCATAGATCGCGCCGCCTACCGTGCCGTTTGCAGTAGCAGGAGCGGTGAATACGTTGTGCATCGTACGGGTAATACCGTTGGAGCGGTAGGTGTAGTACATGTAAGCCTGGGTGTTGGTGGTTTCATCCTCCAGCACGTAGGTGGGCTTGTAGTTTTCTGCGGGCTTAATGGCAGTTGCCTGATTGAATATAACGGTGGGGGGATAGCCGGCGGCGCGCAGATCCGAGGTAAAGGATGCGCCCTTGCCCAGCGTTTCGTAGGTAGCGATCAGGGCATAGCCCTCGCCGTCCACGTTAAATTCGGTGTCCTGCAGCAGGTAGTTTTCGCTCATGCCTGCGCTGTCGGTCTTGGTTGCCAGCGTAATGCCCCAGAATTCCAGATACTCCTCCAGGTTGGGAAGAGCAGGGGTCTCGGGATCGCAAACGTACAAAAACGAGTATGCCTTGTCCAAGAATGCGTCCAGCTTGTCAATTTCGTCGTGATCGTCCGCCGCGTCACCAAAAAAGTCGGTCTGCGGTGCGTAGGTGATGATCAGTCTGCAGTTTTCGGGAATTTCCTCGTGCTCCAGATCCAGCGTGCGGATCTCGTAGCCCGCCGCCTCGATCAGGCGCAAAAATTCGGTCTGCCCCTCGATCTGCTCGCCGTGGTTGGTGGTCAGGCAGGCAATGGGGGATTCGGCGCGCGTAACCGCCAGAATACCGGAGGTCAGCTTCTTTTCGCCGTTGTAAGCCCAATAGTCGGTCGAGGAGGCATCGTTGGCGGTAAACAGCGAATCCACCGTAAATACACGGTATTCGGTACCGAAGGAAACGATGACGTTGGAGGAATAGATGTTGGTTGCGCTGGTTGCCTTGTATTTCTGTACGGCAGAGGGGTTCTTGATGATATTGACGTACTGCACGTCAATGTAGTCGGAGAATTCCTTCTGCAAGCCGAGCGCGGTGTAGTGAATGTAGCGGGAATACTGGTTGTCGTTCAAGGTATCGGGGTCGGTGCAGAAAATGATCTCCACCTTCAAAGCCTCTTCGCCGTTTTCGGCGCGCTGTGCGTTAATGGCATCCACGGCGCCGGGCAAATTCTTGGCAAGCAGGTCAATGCAGGAGTCGGAAACCGTGTACAGCGTACCCTCCATGGAGGTGTAACGCGGAATGGCAAAGTCAATAAACCAAAGTCCCTTGGTTGCAAGTGCGTGGAAGCCGACGTTGCAAAGCAGAACGCCTGCAATAACCAGAGCGGTTACGGCATAGAATACGGTCTTTTTGGTAAACTTTTGCATCATGCGTGCTTCCTCCTTACAAGAATGATGGTGCCCGCGGTGCAGGCAATCAGTGCGGGAACGGTTGCCAGCAGCACGGTAATGTAAGTCTTTTGCGCCACCGTGATGGTATCAATGGTGGAATCCGCAAAGGGCTTGGAGGTCAGCGTGGTGGGGATTTTGTCGTTGCCGATGACCTCGATCACCGCCATCATGACGTTGCCGTTGCCGTATACCGAGGAATGCAGGGCATCCTCTTTGACAAACTTGGTCGAGGTGCAGGCAAGAATGTAGCCGGTGCCGTTTTGCGTCTGCTTTTCGGAAAGCGTCATCATGATAAAGGGATTCTCGGCAGTTGCATAAGCTGCCGCAGCGCCGCCTGCCCAAGCCTGCGCATTCTCACCCGAGGTCAGAATGGGGGAAAGGGTGCAGCCGTCCTTGGTAAAGGTGCCGTCACCTGCCGCCGCAAAGCCTTCTGCAGGGGAAATGCAGGTTGCGCCCGAGAATACCACGGGACTGTAGCCTGCCGCCTGCGCAACGTTTGCGCCGCGCGGGTTGGTGGTGTAATTACCAAGCAGGGTGTAGCCGTCAACCGAGAGGGATTGCGAGGTGTCCTTGATGGTGTAGCAGTGCTCAATGCCTGCCACCTCGGAGTGCATAAAGTCAATGCCCCAGCCCTCTAAGAAGGTCTCAAAGTTGATAAAGCCGCCTGCTACAAAGGTGTCCGAGTTGACCAGCACCATGTATGCGCCGCCGTTTTCCATGTAGGCGTCCAGCTTGGCGATCTCATCCTTGACCGAAATGCCGTCGCTGATGGCAAAATCCTTGGTGGGATTGTAGGTAACCAGCAGCTCGCAGTCGTCGGGGATCTCGTAATTCATCAGGTCGAGGTAGGTGTAGCGGTAGCCCGCATCCACCAAAAGGTTCAGAAATGCGTTATCGTATAGCGTCTCGCCGTGGTTGACGGTCAGGTACGCCATGGGGGTCTCTCTCTGCGCCACGTGCAGAATGCCGGTTGCCAGGCTCTTCTCGCCGTTGTATGCGATAGGCGTCTCGGTGTCTGCGCTGTTGAATACGTAAAAGTCGTTTAAGGGGCGCAGCACGTGCTTGTCACCGTAGGCAATGACCACGTTGGTGTCGGCATACACGTTGTATTTCTTTGCCAGAGAGGGGTTGTTCCAGATGTTGATGAATTCCAGCTCGATGTGCTCGGGGAATTCCTCTGCCAGCTCCTTGGCGGTGGTGAGCACGTACTGCTGTACGGTCTCCTCCTCCCAGGCAGCCTTGTCATCGCAGAAGATAATGCGGATCTTCTGCTTTTCGCTCAGGGAAGCGTTATCGGCATCCAAAAGCGGGATAATACTGTCCGCCACGTAGTCACGGCAATCGTCCGAAAGGGTGAAGGCACCCGAGGAGGTCATGTCAACGTACCAGAAATAACGCGTTGCAAGCGTCTGGAAAATGACGTTGGTCATGACGACCACGGCAATGACGATAATGGTCAAAGCCACGGACAAAGAGCCATAGCGAAAGCGGCGGCTTGTCGCGGTTCTTCTCATTGTGTGTGCTCCTCCCCAAAATTAGCCCCAACGGCGCTTTTCGTATACTCTGACGGTCAGGAACAGGAATACGAAGGTCAAGGAGAAGTAGTACAGCAAAGCGGAGAAATCAAACAGACCGTAGCTGAACGTGTTAAAGCGGCTGAGTACCGAGAACCAGTCTACCACAAAGCGAATCACGTAGTTGTCGATCAGGGTGTTGACAAAGCTCAGCAGCACCATGCCCAGAATGACCGAGATGGTGACCACGGCTGCAGCCAGCTGGTTTTCGGTCAGGGCGGAGATAAAGGTACCAATGGCAATGAAGGCAGCGCCGATGAGCAGAATGCCGATCAGGCAGCCAACCACCTGACCGGTTACGGGGCCGATGTGGGTGGTGTTATAGGAATCGCTGCCGCGCTCCACCGATGCAAATGCATAGATCGGAATGAAGTTGATGCAGGAGACCAAAAGGGAAGAGGCGAACAGGGTCAGCGCGGCGAGGAACTTACCCATTACCATGCCCGTGATCGAAACGGGAGCGGTCATGAGCAGCTGCTCGGTGCGCAGCTTGCGCTCTTCTGCAAACAGACGCATGGTCAGAAGCGGGATCAGAATGATAAACGCAAAGATCAGCGTCATGAAATAGGTGGAGGTGTCGTAGCTGGAGGATACGATGGTGGTGTAGCAGCACAGAAGCGCCGACATGATAAAGAACACACCCGCAAACACGTATCCGATGGGATTGATGAAATAAGAGCGCATCTCTTTTTTGTAGATGGCAAACATATTGGTTCAGTCACGGCGAGGAACGCCGTACTCCTTTCGATAAATTTTTGCGGGGAGATCAGTCCTCGTCCTCAATTTCAATTTCTTCCGCCTCGGCGCGCTTCTGAGCACCCTCCTGCAGCATGGTTTCCGCCACCTGCTTTTCCAGTGCGTCCTTGGTGCCGGAGCGGCGGCGTACGGGCTTGCCGGGTCGGTTCATACGCTCGTCTGCGGACTTGTCCACGACCGTGATAAAGATGTCCTCCAGGCTCATGCCCAGCGCTTCCAGGCCAATGATCGCCCAGCCGCGCTCTGCCATGGTATAGAACAGCTTCTTGCGCACGTCCACGCCGTATTCGCTCTCGATCATGTAGGTGTAAGCCTCACCGTCGCGCTCTGCCAGCACCTCGGCGTATGCAATGCCGGTCATGCTCTTGAGTGCGGAGAGAACCTCGCGGGAAGGACCGCAGATCTTGACGTTGAAGCGGCGGTTGTTCTCGACCGCGCGAGAGATATTTTCGGTCAGCTCATCAGCAACGATCTTGCCCTTGTTGATGATGACGATACGGTCGCAAACTGCCTGCACCTCTTGCAGAATGTGGGTGGAGAGAATGACCGTGTGACCCTTACCCAGCGTACGGATCAGGTTACGGATCTCGATGATCTGCTTGGGGTCCAGGCCAATGGTAGGCTCGTCAAAGATAATGACCTTGGGGTTGCCGATCAGCGCCTGCGCAATACCTACGCGCTGCTTGTAGCCCTTGGAAAGGTTGCGGATGACTCGCTTGCGCACGTCACCGATCTTGACGACCTCGCAAACCTCTGCAATATGCTCGAGCTTGGGCAGCTTGCAGCCCTTGAGGTCGTAAGCAAAGCCCAGGTATTCGTCAACCGTCATGTCCAGGTACAGGGGAGGCTGCTCGGGCAGATAGCCGATCAGCTTTTTTGCGCCCAGAGGGTCAGCCAGAATGTCAATGCCGTCGATGGACACCTTGCCCGAGGTACCCGAAAGGTAGCCGGTCAGAATGTTCATAGTGGTGGATTTGCCGGCACCGTTGGGGCCAAGGAAGCCCACGATCTCACCGGACTCTACCGAGAAGCTGATATCATCCACGGCGCAGTTGGAGCCGTAGTTTTTCACCAGATGTTCGATTTTTATCATACGTACAGATCCTTTCTGTGTTTTACATAACTATACAGAATACATCATATCATAAAATTGTAAATTGCCTGTGAACATATGAAAAAATCATCATTATATTATAGTGAAAATGCGGTGAAAAAGCCCTTAAGTGTCTATATGCAAAAAAACGGCAGGGAAGAGCCTGTCGTGGGATTGATATTGAATGGGGATGGTGGATTCGTGACCACATCTTTGCAGCGCGAATATCGCTTTGCGATGTCGCGCCGCAAAGGACAAGGGTCGATGATTGGGTGATGTAATGGGGTTAGGCAACCGCGACCCTTGCGTTCGGCGATCCTACCACCATCCCCCACCAAAACAAAAACCCGATGCGATTGCATCGGGTTTTGTTGGTGGGGGATGGTGGATTCGGACCACCGAAGTCAGTGACAACAGATTTACAGTCTGCCCCCTTTGGCCGCTCGGGAAATCCCCCATATTTTTGGAGCTGGTGAACGGAGTCGAACCATCAACCTGCTGATTACAAATCAGCTGCTCTGCCATTGAGCCACACCAGCACATTCTCACGAGCAGAGTCGTCGTGAACGGAACATGCAGTATTATAGCAGATTGATTTGGGTTT
>JAZRQR010000083.1:0-11680 GCA_045650025.1 Eubacteriales bacterium | reverse complement strand
TTGATCTTGTGCTGAACCATCTTCTTAACCTCGGAACGTGCTACGGTCAGGTAGCCTCTGGGGTCAAAGATCTCAGGCTGCTCGTTGAACACGCGGCGAATGCCTGCGGTCATTGCCAGACGAATGTCCGAGTCGATGTTGATCTTGCAAACTGCCATGGAAGCAGCCTTGCGCAGCATTTCCTCGGGAATGCCGATCGCGTCGGGCAGCTTGCCACCCAGTGCGTTGATCTCTCTTACGTACTCCTGGGGTACGGAGGAAGCGCCGTGCAGAACGATGGGGAACTCGGGCAGTCTCTTGGAGATCTCCTCCAGCACGTCGAACGCGAGCTGGGGCTTGGTGCCGGGCTTGAATTTGTATGCGCCGTGGCTGGTACCGATGGCAATAGCCAGGGAGTCAACGCCGGTGCGGGAAACGAATTCCTCCACCTCGTCGGGGTTGGTAAACATAGCGTCCTCTGCGGAAACCTTCACGTCGTCCTCAATGCCGGCAAGCTTACCAAGCTCACCCTCGACAACAACGCCGTGTGCGTGTGCGTACTCAACGACCTTGCGGGTCAGAGCGATGTTGTCCTCAAAGGAGTGGTGAGAGCCGTCGATCATAACCGAAGTAAAGCCGCCGTCAATGCAAGCCTTGCAGATCTCAAAATCTGCGCCGTGGTCCAGGTGCAGGGCAATGTCCACGCCGGTGTCGCGGATTGCGGCCTGAGCAAGGCCCATCAGATATTCGTGCTTAGCGTACTTACGTGCGCCTGCGGACACCTGCAGGATAACGGGAGACTTTTCTTCTGCCGCTGCCTCGGTGATCGCCTGAATGATTTCCATGTTGTTGATGTTAAAAGCACCGATTGCGTAGCCGCCGCGGTAAGCCTTTTTGAACATTTCAGTAGTTGTAACAAGTGCCATATTGGATGATCCTCCGATAAAAATACTACCTGTATTTTATCACAAGATGCCGATAAAATCAAGAGATAACGCGCATTTTCCAAAAAAATTAACCCAAAATTTCGGGATGCGCGTCTGTGGCAGCCACGGCAGCGCCGCCGGAGGATCCCAGCCCGAAGCTGACGGCGATGGCATGATCCACGCGCTGCATGGCGTCATCGTCCAAATGCCCCATTTTTTCTTTGAGGCGGCGTTTATCCAGGGTGCGGACCTGCTCGAGCAGGATGACCGAATCCTTGGCAAGCCCTGCCTTGTCCGCGTAAATGTCGATGTGCGTGGGTAGACGCGTTTTGCCCATGCGCGAGGTAATGGCGGCGGCAATGACGGTGGGGCTATATCGGTTGCCCACGTCATTTTGTATGATCAAGACGGGGCGCAATCCCCCCTGCTCCGAGCCCACAACGGGGGAAAGGTCTGCGTAGTAAATATCACCGCGTTTTACGGTTATCATGGTAAGCCTCCCTTTATATGTTGGTGTCATGAGGATAGTGTTGCCGCGCGAGGGGGATTTTAGTCATGCGACGCGCGGCAGTTTTTATAATGCAGTATATACAAGGAGACGACAAAATGCGACAGGGGCCTGCTGCTATCAGTCGCCGTCGCGTGGCGCATCAAAAGTATACAAAAATCAGGCGGCGTGCTTGCAAAGACGCGTGTGCTGTGGTATAATACAGATAGAACGATATTTGGAGGTTCCCTATGCGTAAAACCAAAATTATATGTACCATCGGACCTGCCACGCAGAGCGAGGACGTGCTGCGCGGACTTTGCAAGGCGGGCATGAACGTGGCGCGCCTGAACTTTTCCCATAACACGCACGAGGATCATCAGAAAAGAATTGACAGTATTAAAAAGGTAAGAGCCGAGTTGGATACGTCCATTGCCATCATGCTGGACACCAAGGGCCCCGAATACCGCATCAAGACCTTTGAGAGTGGCAAGGTGGTGCTACTTGAAGGACAGAGGTTTACCTTTACAGCGGATGACGTGCAGGGTGACGAGACCATCGTGTCGGTCAGCTATGCCGAGCTTGCGCATGAGCTGCTGCCGGGCGATACCATTCTGCTCAACAACGGCTTGATGAGCTTCCTTGTTGAGGAGATCGAGGGCAAATGCATTCACACGCGCGTGGTTTGCGGCGGCGAGCTGTCCGATCGCAAGAGCATGTCCTTCCCGGGCAAGGTCATGAAGCAGAAATATTTGTCCGAGCAGGATAAGGCGGACATTGCCTTTGGCATCCGCAACGGTGTGGACTTTATTGCGTGCTCGTTCGTGTCCTGCAAGCAGGATCTGATCGACGTGCACAATTACCTTGCCGAGATCGGCGGACAGGGTGTGGATCTGATCGCCAAGATCGAAAACCAGTCGGGCTATGACCATATTGAGGAGATCTGCGAGGCGTGCGACGGTATCATGGTCGCGCGCGGTGACATGGGTGTGGAGGTGCCGTTTGAGCTGCTGCCCGCTATGCAGAAAACGCTGATCACCAAGTGCAGAATGCTTGGCAAGCGCGTCATTACCGCAACCGAAATGCTGGAGAGCATGATCTATAACCCCAGACCCACCAGAGCGGAGATCTCCGACGTGGCAAACGCGGTATACGACGGCACCAGCGCCATTATGCTGTCGGGTGAGACCGCGATGGGCAAATATCCCGTGCAGACCGTGCAGGTCATGTCCAAGATCGCGGAGACGGCGGAAAACAACATTGATTATACCGAGATCTTCTACGGCACCGAGTTCAAGATCAAAAACACGGTGGACGCCATCTCGCACGCAACCTGTGCTGTGGCGATCGACATTGGCGCAAAAGCCATTGTAGCGTGCTCGCTTTCGGGCATGACCGCGCGCATGGTCTCGCGTTTCCGCTGCCCCGTGGATATCATCGGCTTGACCACCGATGAGAGCACGTACCGCAAGCTGGCGCTTTCCTGGGGCGTAACCCCCGCGCTGTGTGAAAAGTATCCGTCTACCGACGTGCTGTTCTACACGGCAACCAAGCTTGCCCCCAAGCTGCTGCCCATGCAAAAGGGGGATAGCATTGTCATCACGGGCGGGAACACCACCGGCGTATCGGGCAACACCAGCCTGATCAAGGTGGAACAGATCTGAAACATTTCGAAAAAGACTGGTTTTGACTGAAAAATTTTACTTGGGAGGTAAGGTATGCTGAAGCGTTTGATCTGCATGATGGCGGCATGTACGTTGCTTTGCGCGTGTATGAGTGTTGGCGTGGCTGCTGCCGAGAAAAACATGTTCAAGAACGGAAATTTTGCAAAAAATATGAATAGCTGGAGCACCTGGAGCAATGACCCCGGCAACTGTACTGTGGAGTACACCAAGGACGGGGGCGTGGACGGCTCGGGCGCGATGTGCTTGGTCAATCATACGCCCATGGCAAACAGCGCGTTCCAGTATGCAAATCTGAAATACGGCAAGACGTATATTATGCAAGCGGACGTCCGCTACGAGAACGTCTCGCCGGAGGGCGCGGGTGTGGTGCTGGGCATGACCATGTACGATTCCGCCGCCAACAATATTGGCGAGATGGTCTCCTCCTCGCACTACGGTACCAGCGACGGCTGGATGCGCCTGAGCTTTGTCTTTACCGTGACCAATGAAAACGCCACGACGGTCAACGCCGGCCCTAGACTGTGGTTCAGCACGGGCAAGGTGTGGGTGGATAACGTCACGGTGTATGAAATGGTCAACGTGGGTGCCGAGGCTTCGTCCGGCACGTACGAGCTGCAGGTGTCCGAAACGCCCAATGCCTTTGCCACCACGGGACTTGGCTGTGAATGGGATGGCAAGCTGCTGCTGCCCGTCAACCGCGAGCGCGGTATTACGGACGAGGATCTGGAGCTGATCAAGCAGCGCATGCAGGAAATGGGCTTGCAGAGCGTGCGCATGATGATCATGCCCGAGTGGTTTGAGCCAACCAATGATAACGGCGACCCGCACAGCGCGGATTTTGCTGATTTTCGCTGGGATAGCGAGGAGGGCAAGTGTACGCTGGAGTATCTGCGCGTGTGCCATGAGCTGGGTGTGGACGTGACGCTGACCTGGTGGGGCGCCGCCGCAGGCGATTGGCTGTCCTATCCCGATTGCGGCGATTGGATCAGCGCGCCCAACGATCTGGACGAAATGGCGGAGAATATCGTGACGGTGTTGCGCTATATCCGCGAGGTCAAGGGGTATGATTGCGTCAAGGGCCTGATCTTGCAAAACGAGCCCAGCTATTCCTTTAAGGTATCGGAAGGCGTGGTGGATTTTGACCACTACGTGCAGTATTATAAAACGGTGGACACTTACCTCAAGGACGCGGGTCTGCGCGATGGCATCATGCTGATCGGTGCGGATGACGCGCAAAGCCTTGGCTGGTATTGCCGTGCGTATGATCAGCTGCGTGACGTGTGCGATGCGTTTGATTCGCACACCTATTCCTGGAGCTACGATATGCCGTACTTGGACGACATGATCGAGGAATTTGTGCACGGGCGCACCGATTATGCGACCGATAAGCCCTTTATGTTCGGTGAATTTGGTGACGGCAGCGCACAGGGCGCTTATGCCGCAGCCTCGACCGAGACCTACGGACGCGGATTGTTTGTGGCATCCATGGCGGTGCGTTCGCTGGGAGCGGGTGCAACGGGACTTTCCTACTGGCCCTTGCACGACGTGTATTACTACTACAACGAAACGGGCGGAGACAATTACGGCTTGATGAGCATGGGTCTGATCGGCTATAAGACCGACGGCGCATGGAGCTACCGCCCTACCTATTACGCATGGGGATTGCTGTGCAATTACATCCCCAAGGGATCCGAGATCTATCCCGTTACGGGAGAGGACGGCGGCTTGATCGACGCGCTGTGCGTCAAGGCACCCGACGGCACGTGGACGCTGATCGCGGTCAACCGTTCGGCTGCCGAGCAGACGGTCAGGATCGCAACCGATATGCTTGACTGCGAAATGGATGCGTATCTGTTCTGCGAGGGTAGCTTGCCTACCGACGGCTCGCAGATCAAAGCAGATGGCAAGGTGAGCGCCGAGAACGGCGTGTACAGCGTGACGCTGCCTGCTTACAGCTTCCGTGTGCTCAACGGCAAGCCTGCGGCAGAGGAAATCACCACCGCGCCCGCAGAGCAGACCGAGGTGCAGACCGAGGGGCAGCCCGATTCGTCTGCGCAGAGCAGCGGATGTAAATCCGCAGCCGCGCCTGTCGCAGCATTGTTCGGCGCAGCTGCAGCGGCTGTTGCACTCAAAAAGACCCGTAAGGATTGATCCTTCGGTATAAAAAAGGAGTACGAACCATTTCTCTGTTGTTCTTAACGGAGGATTCGCAAGCACAAAGTTTCGGCAGAGAACTTGTTTTCTCTGCCGATTTGTGTTATAATGGATATGATAAAGCTTTAGAGGAGCAAATATGTCGCTTGATTATAATGAAAAGAATATTACTCTTGCCAAAAATCTGCGCAAAAATGCGACACCGCAGGAAAAACATTTGTGGTACGACTTTTTGGCAAAATACGAAGTGAGATTTCAACGCCAAAAAGCAATCGACAATTTTATTGCAGACTTTTATTGTCACAAAGCAAAATTGATTATTGAAATTGATGGGGCGCAGCACTATACCGAAGAGGGCAAACAAAAAGACGAATTTCGCACCGAAATCCTTGAGGGCTATGATTTGAAAGTCATACGGTTCACCAACCGTCAAATCAATACAAACTTTCGGGATGTTTGCGAGTATATCGATGCCGCTGTAAAAGCCTCCCTCCGAGAGGGAGGGGGACCGCGTTAGCGGTGGAAGGAGCCTGCGTGACTTGAAGGTTAGATTTGCTTCATTGTAACGCACTCTCCCTCAGTCGCCTACGGCGCCAGCTCCCTCCCGGAGGGAGCCTATGGTTGCGCTCGTGCAACTTTAGGGGTATGGGCTAAGCCCGAAGCCCGATGCTTTTGTAAAACAAATGCGAAACTGGCGATAAAGAGGTAAAAGATATGGATAGTAACGATATCATTGTAGCACATCAATTTTCATCAAATCACAAAGAAGAATTGCAGAAAGACAAACTATGCGGTTGTTTTTATTGCTTGGAAATTTTTGATCCTGTTGAAATCAAAGACTGGATTCCTGATTCAAAAGGAACAGCGGAATGTCCCTATTGTGAGGTAGATTCCGTTTTAGGCGAACATTCCGGTTTCCCTATAACGAAAGAGTTTTTGTCAAAGATGAAAGAATATTGGTTTTAATAATAATCCCCGACAGACTTTAAAATCTGTCGGGGTTAATTATTTGTTTTCTGCGGATTAAATCGAGTAAGGTTATTTATGATTTCTCCGCTAAGAACATCACGCTTTGGTTCGTACTCCTTTTCTTTTTGCCGCAGGGGATCATCTTGCAATGGTGAAGAAGATCCACGTGATCAAAAACGACACAAAGATGATGCCAAGCGTCACAAACATGGGAACGAGCATCAGCTTCACGGCGGCAAAGTAGGTGCGCATCTGCTCGCGCAGCGTGCCCTTGGCGCCGCCCTCCTGCTTTTTCTGCCAGGGGCGGCGGTTTGCGTCCACCAAGGGCTGCATGTCCACCACGGTTGAGCCGTCGTCAACGTAGCGGATCTTTTCCTTTTTGTCTTTTTTTTCGCGCTTTGCCATGCATCAGTCCTCGCGGTACATGTGGCAAGCGGCAAAGTGGCCGGGCTCTACCTCGCGGTAAGTGGGTGTGGCGCACTTGCAAATCTCCTTGGCGTAGGGGCAGCGCGTGTGGAAGCGGCAGCCCTTGGGGGGATTGGCAGGCGAGGGAATGTCACCGCCCAGCACCATGCGCTGCATCTTGGCATCGGGATCGGGATTGGGGATCGCCGAGAAGAGTGCCTGCGTGTAGGGGTGCAGGGGATTGTCAAAAATGTCCTTCTTAGCACCAAATTCCACCATCGAGCCAAGGTACATCACGCCGATCTTGTCCGAGATGAACTTGACGACGGATAGGTCGTGCGAGATAAAGAGGTAGGTCAGATTCATCGATTTCTGCAGCTCCTTGAGCAGATTGATGATCTGTGCCTGAATGGATACGTCCAGAGCGGAGACGGGCTCGTCACACACCACCAGCTTGGGCTTGACCGACAGCGCACGCGCAATGCAGATACGCTGGCGCTGACCGCCCGAGAACTCGTGGGGATAACGCTCATAGTAATAGTCGCGCAGACCGCACTTTTCCATCAGATCCAGCACGTACGCCTTGATCTCCTTCTCGGGCACGATCTTGTGCACGCGCACGGGCTCGGAGAGAATGTCACCCACCGTGCTTCTGGGGGGCAGGGAGGAGTAGGGATCCTGGAAAATGATCTGCATTTCGGTGCGCAGCTTGCGCATCTGCAGCGAGGAGTAGTTGGTAATGTCCTTGCCGTCAAACAGGATGCGACCGCCGCTTGAGGGGTGCAGCTTGAGAATGGTTCTGCCCATGGTGGTCTTGCCGCAGCCCGATTCACCAACAATGCCGAGCGTCTCGCCGGGCATCAGGGTAAAGGACACGTCGTCCACCGCAATCAGCTCCTTTTGCACCTTACCGGTCAGCGACTTCTGAATGGGGAACGCCTTGCGCAGGTGCTTGACCTCCAGCAGTGCGTCGGGGTGTGCGGGGGAGCTGTCGGATTGGGCAGCAGCTGCCTTGTCGGCTTGCTTACGGGCTTCGGCTTCTGCATCAAAGGAGAAAGCGTCGTCGGGCGTATTCTGCCAGCGCTCCAGCGCTGCGGCATAGGTGATATCAGCCATTGTCGGTTTCCTCCTTTGTGTAAAGATGACAGGATACAAAGTGCGTGGGGCTTACCTGCACCATGCCGGGGTAATCGCCGCCGCACTTTTCGCATGCACGGTCACAGCGCTCTTTGAAGTAGCAGTGTGTGGGCATGTTAACGGGGTTGGGCACGTTGCCGGGAATGTTGAACAGCACGTCGCTGTCGCTTTGCATGGTGGGCTTGGACTTTTGCAGGCCAACGGTGTAGGGGTGCAGGGGGTTCTTGAAGATCTCCTGAACCGTACCCATTTCGATCACCTTGCCTGCGTACATGACCACCACAAAGTCTGCCATTTCGGCAATGACGCCAAGGTCGTGGGTGATCAGCATGATAGAGCCGTTGATCTTGTCCTTCAGGTCGCGGAGCAGATCCAGGATCTGCGCCTGAATGGTCACGTCCAGCGCGGTGGTGGGCTCGTCTGCAATAATCAGTCTGGGGTTGCAGACCAGTGCCATGGAGATCATCACTCTCTGTCTCATACCGCCCGAAAGCTCATGAGGGTAGGAGTTGTACACGCGCTCGGGCGCGGCAATGCCCACAAGGCGCAGCATTTCCAGCGAGCGCGCCTGCGCTTCTTCTGCACTTGCCTGGGGGTTATGAATGTAGGTTACCTCGTCCAGCTGGTCACCGATGGTGAAGATGGGATTGAGCGAGGTCATGGGCTCCTGGAAGATCATGGCGATCTCCTTGCCGCGGATGCGGTGGATCTCGGACATGGGCATCTGCGCAATGTCATAGGTCTTGTCCTCGGCGGCAAAACGGATCGCGCCCGAGTAGATCTGACCGGTAGGACCCTGCAACAGACGCATGACCGACATGCTGGTCACGCTCTTGCCGCAGCCGGATTCGCCCACAATGCCTACGGTTTTGTTTTTGGGAATGCTGAAGGAGACGCCGTTTACCGCCTTGACAATGCCCTGATCGGTAAAGAAGTAGGTGTGCAGGTCGTCAATCTCCAGAATATTTTCGGGGTCCTTCATCTCAGAGAGGAATTCCTCTTCCTTTGCTCTGCGGTGCTTTTTGGCTTCCAGCGCCATCATCACCTTTTTGTTCTGCTTGGCAATGGCACGGATCTCCTTGCCCGACAGATAGGAGGACTTTTTCTTGTCTTTCATATTTCCTTGTCCTCCTTTTCTTATCGTCTCATCTTGGGGTCAAGCGCGTCGCGCAGACCGTCGCCCACAAAGTTAAAGCCCAGCACTGCCATAATGATGCACAAGCCGGGAGGGCCCCAGATGTTGAAGTAGTTTTGCAGAATGTTGGTGTCGTTTGCGGCGTTGATCATGGTACCCCAAGCGGCAAACTGCTCGGGTGCGCCCAGACCCAGATAGGTCAGGGATGCTTCGTACAGGATCATAGAGCCAAGGCTGAGCGTCATGGAAACGATCAGCTGCGGCATAACGCCGGGGACGAGGTGCTTGAAGATCTTGCGCACGGTGGAGTAGCCCATAGCCTCGGCTGCCACCATGTATTCCTGCTCACGCAGGGAAAGGATCTGTCCGCGCACCAGTCTTGCCGTGCCCGACCAGGAGATCAGGGCAAGGAACGCCATCAGGTAATAGATGCGGTGCTGCGGCTCGATCGCCAGCGGAAAATCGGGGGTCTTGCTCCATGCGTCCAGCACCGTACCCACAACCAGCATGATCGGAATACCGGGCAGACACATCAGAATGTCACACACGCGCATGATGATATTGTCCACCACGCCGCCGAAGTAGCCGGCAATGCCGCCGAATACCACGCCGATGGCTGCAATGACGAATACGGTCAAAAAGCTGATGGTCAGCGAGATTCTGCCGCCGTACATCAGTCTTGCCAGCACGTCCTTGCCGGTCTTATCCGTGCCAAGGGGGTGCGACCAGGAGGGCTTTGCCAGCGAGTTGGTGGTCTCGTGCGTTTCCTCGAGCTGGTAGTAGGAGTGCTCCACGCCGTTTTCGTCCACGTAGGTGATCAGCGTCTGCACGTGCTCGGTCTTACCGGTGTAGTCCACCTCGGTCTGTCCCCATTGGGTGTAGAACAGAGGTCCGATCCAGCAAAAGGCGAACAGGAACACGATCAGAATCAAGCCAAGCACCGAGAGCTTGGAGCGGAAGAAGCGGCGCATGACCATGCGGCCGGGGGACATCAGGCGCACGTTTTTATCCATGGGCTCTTGGCTTTGGGTGGATTGTACTTTGTTTTCGGTGTTTTCCATACTCTCTACCTCCTTTAACCAAGCTTGACTCTGGGGTCAACCACGGCGTACATAATATCGGCAAGCAGAACGCCCACGATACTCAAGGTCGCCAGGAAGAGGTTGTAGCCCATGATAAAGGGAATGTCGGCAACCAAGGTGGCTTGGTAAGCCATGTTACCGATACCGGGCAGACCGAAGACCTGCTCGGTGATAATGGCACCCGAGAACAGCGAGGGCAAAAGACCCGCCAGCGAGGTGACCAGAGGAATCAGGGTGTTGCGGAACGCGTGCTTGTACACGACCTTGCTCTCATGCAAGCCCTTTGCACGCGCGGTACGGATGTAATCCGAGCTCAGAACCTCCAGCATGTTGGTTCTGGTCATTCTCATTCTGCCGCCGATGCTCAGCACCACAACGGTCAGCACGGGAATGACTAAGTAGGAAACGTAATCGGCAATCAGCGCAAAGCCCGTGTAGTCCATGGACGCCGAGCCCAGACCCGAAGACGGGAACCACCCAAGCTGCATGGCAAGCATGTTTTTGAGTATCTGTCCAAAGAAGAAGGAGGGGAGCGAGATACCGATCATTACCAGCACCGTGACAAAGTAGTCACGGAAGGAATACTGGTGCGTTGCCGCCGTAATGCCAAGGGGAATGGCGATCATGAACTCAAATACGGTTGCAATGGCTGCTACCGCAAAGGAGACCCACATGTTCTTGGCAATGACGTCTGCAACCGGCTGCTGGAACTTAAAGGAAGTACCAAAGTCCAGGCGCAACGTTGCGCGCAGCCAGGTAAAGTAGCCGCGGATGATACCGCCAAAGGTACCGTCTGTGCCGTAGCCGTATTCGCTCATCAGCGCTTGCACGGTCTCTTCGCTCACCGCCTCACCCTTGGTCTCAATGGCAGCAATCTGTTGTGTCACGTAGTCCATGGGCATGAGCTGAATGAGCGTGAAGATGATCAGCGACACGCAAAACAGGATGAGCACGGAAAGCGCCAGACGCTTAATAATATATTTCAGCATAATGTGTTACCGCCTTCCGTTTAATATGCAAATTCGATCTCCCAGATCTTTTCCAGGGGAGAGGTGTAGGGGTTGATCTCTGCGGGCAGAGAAGAGGGGTCAATGATGTTTGCGTTGTAGGCATACAGCGTTTTTCTCTGGTAAACGGGCAGCTCGATGGCAAGATCCAGCACGTAGCCCATTGCCTCCTTGTAAAGCGCCGCACGCTCCTCCTGATCGGTGATCTCACGCGCCATGTCAATGACCTCGCTGAGCATGTCCAGAATGGCATTCTCCTCGGGGTAAGCCGCGGGAGAGCCCAGAATTTCACGATAGCCCCACGCAAGCGTGCTGGTTGCGGTGGAGTTCTTGTGGTAGACCTGATACATATCGGGGTCAACCGTCGTGCCCCACGCTGCAGCCCAAACGGCAAGCGAGCCGGTGGAGAGCTTGGTCAGCGCCTGGGTGTCGGGGACGATCTCGATATCCCAGCCGCACTCGTTGAGCAGCGCCTGCGCGCTCTCAAATACCTTGTAGGCGGGGTGGTCGGTCAGGTCTGCACCTGCAATGGTAAAGGTGATGGAAAGCTGGCTGTCGCCCTCCGAAACGCCTGCGGCTGCCATGTAGTCCAGAATGGTCTGCTTGGCAATCTCACGGTTAAAGTTCATCGCGGGGTATTCGTGTCCGTTATCAAGGCTGGGGTTGCCGTTTTCGGTGGGGTAAGCCCAGCTGACCGTGGACATGGGCCAGTAA
>JAZRQR010000082.1:0-3780 GCA_045650025.1 Eubacteriales bacterium | reverse complement strand
CATTTGCTACAGCCTTGACCTTAGCAACTCTCTTTTCCAGAGTGTCTTCATCGGGTCTGCGGAAGCAGATGGTGGTCTTAGCACCCAGCTTCTGTGCAAACTTCAAACGGTCTTCGTTACCGTCAACAGCAATGATGTGGTTCACACCTGCAGCACGCAGTACCGAGATCATCATCAGACCTACGGGGCCGCAACCCTGCAGCAGAACCTTGGAACCGAACTTGATAAGGCCGGTTGCCTGAGAGCGCTCCAGAGCGTGTACGCAAACGCATGCAAGCTCAAGCAGCATTCTCTGATTGAGGTTCAGGTCGTTTACCTGGAAGTAGGTAACGCCCTTACCGCCCTTGATTACCATGTAATCAGCGAACCAACCGTTGAGGTGGTCGTCGGGCTTGTCACCGATCAGACCGAATACGCCCTGCTTATCGCAGAGGTTGGTTCTGCCGGGAACCATACGGCACGCATAGCACTCGCCGCAGCTGATAACCGAGGTAACGATCTTGTCACCTACGCCGATGGGCTTACCGGCGGTATCGAACTTCACGTTCTTACCAACCGCTACAACCTCGCCGGTGCCTTCGTGACCAAGCGTTACGGGGATCAGACCGAAGGGGTCGCTCTTCCACTCGTGAACGTCGGTGCCGCAGACGCCTGCACCCTCAACCTTAACCAGGATGTCGTCATCGCCCAGCTCGGGGATGGGGAATTCTTTTACTTCAATTTTCTTTTCGCCGGTCAGAAGAGCGACGTGAGCGGTCTTGGGCAGAGTGCCACCCGTGTGACCGTGACCACCGCACTTGCAGTTGCCGCCACACTTGCACTCATGCTTCGCGGAGCCGCCGTTCATGCCCTCGAGGACCTGACGTACGATGCTTTCGATTTGAGAAGCAGAATAGTCCATGTTGTGTATTCCTTTCCTAATATGTATGCGTATCAGATAATTCTGAAATGATCAGCCATTACGCAGCGGCGCAGTCTGGTAAAGCTCTTTGCAGAGGTGATACCTTCGCCGGTGGGGCCTGCAATGGTGAAGGTGCTGTGACCCTCGCCACCAAAGCCGATGCCCGCGTAAGAGGGCGCGTTCTTAACGAAAATGGTGGTCTCAACAGCCTTTGCGAATCTGGAAAGGTTGTCGATGTTCTTGGAGTGCATGTGAGCCGTGTGACGGTTGCCATGCTCAGCCTTGACCGCCAGATCGATCGCTTCATCGATATCCTTGACACGTACGATACCCAGGATAGGCATCATGAGCTCTTCCTGCACGAAGGGGTGGTTGAAGTCCACCTCTGCGATTGCGCAGCGGATCTCGGGACCGACGTTGATGCCGATCTTAGCGAGAATGACGCGCGCGTCGCGACCTACGCAATCACGGTTGACCACCAAGGAGGTCTTACCGGTCTTGGGATTGGTCTTTTCGTCGAGCACGACCTTGACAAGTGCGTCAGCCTGCTCGCGAGTGAGCTTGTAGCAACCGTTCTTGAGCATGCCGGCGATGAGTCTGTCTGCGACGTTGTCGAAGACGAAGCATTCCTTTTCGGCGATGCAGGGAAGGTTGTTGTCAAAGGTGCAGCCATCGATAATATCCTTAGCTGCCTTTTCGATATCAGCAGTGTCGTCAACGATAACAGGGGGGTTACCCGCGCCCGCACCGATTGCCTTCTTGCCGGAAGAGAGCACAGCCCTGACAACGCCGGGGCCGCCGGTGCAAACCAGCAGGCGGATGGAGGGATGCTTGTACATCACGTCAGCCGTTTCAAGGGTAGGATTCTTGACAGAGGAAACCAGGATCTCGGGGCCGCCTGCAGCGTGAACTGCGCGGTTAACCAGGTCAACTGCGTAGTTGGAGGTTGCAATAGCACCGGGGTGGGGGTTGAATACGACGCCGTTGCCGGCAGCGATCATACCCATCGAGTTACAAATGACAGTTTCAGAGGGGTTGGTGGAGGGGGTGATTGCGCCCACAACACCAAAGGGTGCGCGCTCGGTCAGCGTCAAGCCGCAGTCACCGGTCTTAGCCTCGGCAACGATGTCCTCGGTACCGGGGGTCTTATCGGCAACCAGCATGTGCTTTGCGATCTTGTGATCGACACGACCCATCTTTGTTTCGGCAACGCCAAGCGCTGCCATAGCGGATGCTTCTGCGCGAGTGTACTCGCGGATAGTAGTGATAAGCTTTTCTCTTTGCGCAACGCTCATGGCACGAATTGCCTTGTAGCCTGCTTCAGCAGCGGCGATCGCTTCTTCCATGGTGTTGTATACACCAATGAGCTTTCTGCCGTGATACTGGGTGCTGTCCCATTCCTTATCGGAGCTTTGAGCGGGGGACTGCACCTGCGCCAGTACCTTGGATACTACCTCGGCGATCTGCGCTTCGGTCCAGTTAATAGCCACCGTTCTTACTCTCCTTTCGGTAATATCTTCTCAGGGAAGAATTACTTACCCAGAGAAGCGAGAACCTTCTTGGTGATCTCTGCAACCAGAGCAGCGTCTGCACAGTTAGCAGCGCCCTTTGCGTTATCCTTGCAGCGGCAGTTAGCGGTGCCGAGGTTCTTGCACTTCTGGCAGCCGGGGTGCTTGCCGGGCAGACCCATCTTCTTACGCAGCTCCATGAGTCTCTCGAGCTCTTCGCAGGAGATCTCGTCGATGCGGCTGTTTGCGCCTGCACCGATCTGGCGTGCGTACAGGTTAATCTTTGCGTTGAACTCAACCTCTTCCATGGTGAAGCAAGCGCGCAGCAGAGTGTTACCAACGGTCAGAGCGCCGTGGTTCTTGAGCAGGAATGCATCGTGCTTCTGGATGTAGGGCATCAGGGAGTCCGGGATCTCCATGGTGGAGGGCATACCGTAGTCACAGGTAGGAACGTTACCGATGGTCAGAATTGCCTCGGGCAGAATGTACTGGTCAAGCTCTACGCCTGCAACCGTGAAAGCGGTAGCTACAGGGGGGTGAGCGTGCACAACTGCGTTAACGTCGGGTCTTTCCTTGTAGACTCTCATGTGCATCTTGATCTCGGAAGAAGGATTCAGTCTACCGTCGATCTTGTTGCCGTCGCCATCGATACGGATGATCATGTCGGGAGTCATGTAGCCCTTGGATACGCCGGTGGGAGTGCAGTACCACTCGTTGGGGCCTACCTTAACGGAAATGTTACCGTCGTTTGCTGCTACGAAACCGTGATCGTAAATTCTCTTACCGATGTCGCAGATTTCTTTTTTGATTTCGAAGGGTGATTGTGCCATAGTTTTGTGTATCCTTTCAAAAAAATTTTTTCTTTCTTTATGTTGTGTGCGGCGACACGCGAACGTCGCCGCGGGATTTCGTGAAGATTATTTTACCAGAGCCTCGGTATCCTTAGCGATCATATACTCCTCATCGGTGGGGATGACCAGGACCTTGGTCTTGGAGCACTTTGCGGAGATCTCGCAGGGAACGCCACGGGTGAAGTTGGTGTTTGCGTCCTTGTCGAACTCAACGCCAAGGTATTCCATGTCGGTGCCGATCACTTCGCGGATGCGGGAGTCATTCTCGCCCATACCTGCGGTGAATACGATCACGTCTACGCCGTTCATAACAGCTGCGTAAGAACCGATGATCTTCTTTGCGCTGTGTGCAAGCACGTCAAGTGCAAGACGAGCGCGGTGGTTGCCCTCGGCTGCTGCTTCCCAGACGTAACGAGCGTCGTTGGAAACACCGGAGACACCCAAGAGACCGGACTTCTTGTTGAGCGCGTCGTTGACTTCCTTGACGCTCATGCCGGAGTTGGTGCAGATATATTCGATG
>JAZRQR010000081.1:0-29692 GCA_045650025.1 Eubacteriales bacterium | reverse complement strand
GGAAATGATCGATGCTTCTATCAAGTATGACAGACGCTTTACCGTACACCAGAACCGCCGTTGGGACGGTGAATTTCTGGTCATGCGTGACGTATACCACAGCGGCGATCTGGGTCGCGTGTACTCCATGGAGTCCCGCGTGCACGGCTCACGCGGCATCCCCGGTGACTGGAGAGGTAAGAAGGAGCACGGCGGCGGCATGATGCTGGACTGGGGCGTGCACCTGATCGACCAGATCGTCAATATCGTCACCGACCGCAAGCTCAAGAGCGTTTGGTGCAAGTGTGATCACATCACCAACGACGAGGTAGACGACGGCTTTAAGCTGGATATGTTCTACGAGGGTGACCTGACCTGCCACGTAGAGGTTGGCACCTCCAACTTTATCAGCATGCCCCGCTTCTACATGTCGGGCAACAACGGCTCTGCCATGATTTCGGATTGGCTGCAGCCCTGCCGCATCGTTTATTGCCACGACTGGTCTGTCAAGGACGCAAAGCCCATCCAGACCGCAGCGGGCCTGACCAAGACCATGGCGCCTCGCGACGAAAAGTCGATCACCGAGAAGACCGTTCCGCAGCCCGCAGCAGACGTGCACGATTTCTACCGCAATTTTGTCAAGGCAATTGACGGCGAGGAGCAGCAGATCGTCACCCACGAGCAGATGATGTTCGTTATGAAGATCATGGAGGCAGCGTTTGAGTCCGACAGACTCGGCATGCCGGTCGAGATCAAATAATCATAAAAGCACCAAGATGGAGAGATCAAATCTCTCCATCTTTTTTTGACCCCGGGCGACAAATTTCCCGCACACTTCCCTGCCTTCGACATACAATGCTATTGAGAGGCGCAAGACGCTTCGCATTTGATTTCGGAGGTTTCTTATGAACAACTGTCTGTGCAATCTGTTTGAGGACAACTGGGTTTGGCTGATCATTCTTGCCATCATTCTCATCTACTGCTGCTGCGGCAACAACGGCGGCTGCGGCGGTTGCAGATAACGCGCCCATAGAAAAACCCCTTGCGGCTCTGCCGCACTGGGTTTTTCATTATTCCAGCTTCAAGCTATCACAGTTGAGGAACGCGTGTGCGCCCAGCAGCGAATCGGTGGGAATGACGCGCGAAGCACCACAATCGCGGCAGGTGACCAGAATGCCACCCTCCAGCACCTGTGCTTCGTATCTGCCCTCTTCCTCCGCGGGCAGCTCGCCATCCGGCAGCGGTGCCTTGGGCGGGCACTTGCAGTAGATCTTGCCCTCCGCGTCCAGATCGTTGATGACAAACATAATGATGTCAAAGATCTGCGGATCGGTCAAGGTCTCCTTTTCATCGCCCTGCAAAGCGCTCAGATCGTCAATGCCGTTCTCGGCAAGCATATCCAAAAGCTCCAACTCGGTTCTCGCCAGCTCTGCCTTGACCTGATTGGTCTCGCCAATGCAGCAGATGTTGACGTCCGAATAGGGGCACTGCAAGGAGAACAGATCCTTGCCGAAAAACACGTTTTTGTTGAGCAGGAAGCTATGCGGCGAGGGGCAGAACATGCAAGGCACGCTCAGGCGGATCTGATCGTCATGGTTGTACACAATCTTCATCTCGCTCTGTCCGCACGTGCACTTAAGCTTGATCATTTCTGCACTGAGTGCAAAGATGCCCACCGCACTCATCACGCCCGCACCGCATGCGGGGCAACGGTAGGCAACCGTAGTTTCTTTGGGATTGATAATCATAACGCTTACCTTTTCCTTTGTGAATTCCCTTTTATAGTATGCTGCAAATGGACAAAATGGCACGGACGCATCCATGCCACTTTGCCATATCTTTTTTAGATGTTGATATACTTGTAAGCCTTATCGCTGTAGGTCAGCTCCAGACCGTTTTCCTCATACCAATCTGCAACAGCGTCGGAGGTTGCACCAACCAGTGCATCGCAGTACCAAGCCTCGTAGCCGTCCTTGTCGTAAACCAGAACGGAGTAGTAGGTGGTCTTCTTTTCCTCGGTCTTTTTGTCCGAGGTGGTAGTCGTGGTGGTGTAAACCAGCTCTACGATGCCGGAGCAATCGCCGGGCTTAGCGGCCTCCAGCCACTCGTCAGCCTTGTCAACCTTCTGATCCTGCAGATCGCCGATCAGGTAGTCCTCAGCTGCGTCGTAAGCGAAGGGAGTAACCAGCTTCTCCTCGGACATCTTCTCAACCAGCTCCTTGAGTGCGGTCATGTTGATCTCGCCCTTCTGGAACTCAGCGTAGAACTTCTCAGCGTCAGCCTTGCTTGCAAACATAACGTAACCAAAGTTCTTGGTGATCTCGGTGTTACGGTAAGCCTCCTTGTCCAGCATGTAAACGGTAACGGTGTAGGTGGTTACCTTTACCTTGTTGGAGGTGGAGGTGGAGCTGGAGGAACCGGTAGTGGTCTCCTCAGCGGTAGTGCCCTCGGTGGTCTCTGCTGCGGGAGCAGCTGCATCGGTGGTGGTCTCCTCTGCGGTAGTACCGGCAGTGGTGGTCTCTTCCTTCTTTACGGTCTCTTCCTTGGTGGAGGTGTTCTCAAAGTAGGTCTTGTCGCCGTCCTTAGCAGCCTCCTGGCTCTTCTCGTGCTCACCCTCGTGCGTGCAGTCGGAGTTGTGCTCGCCTGCATCATAACCGAAGATCCACTTGGAGAGGTCGGTGTGGGTGGTGGGGTACTTGTAGCCCTCAGCCAGAGTCGCTGCCAGCTTTACCTGCTTCCACTCGTCCACGTAAGTCTTTTCAAAGTATTCCTGCAGCGCTGCTTCAGCCTTAGCCTCGTCGTTGTTGTTGTCCTTGAGGTAGGTTGCCCAGTTAGCTGTGCGGTAAGCTTCCTTCTCTGCCTCGGTCAGCAGCTCGATAACAGCTGCCTTGTAAGCGTCCTTGTCAGCAGCCTCGGACAGCTTCTTAGCCTTCTCCAGGATCTCAGCCTTCTTAGCCTCGAACTCTGCATCGGTCAGACCCTTGTTGTTTACGCTGAAGCTGTAAGCATAGTAGTCAGCCATCAGGAAGCTGGAGGGGTTGTTCTTTACGTACTCTTCTACAGCTGCGTTGGTGGTGTCAGCCAGAATGGTCTGCTTTTCATCCTCGGTCAGCTTCTCCTCGAACTTTGCAGCAAGAGTGATCAGCTCAAGGCAGTTGCGTACGTCTCTCTCCTTCACGCCGGTGCCGTAGTTAGCAGCCAGGAATGCGGAGAAGTTGGAGTAGTATGCCATTCCGTACAGCTCGTACATTGCCTTCTGGCTCTCGAAGGAGCTCTTGAGATCTTCGATGCTCTTGTCAATGTCAGCATAATCTGCATCGGTCAGCGTAATGCCTTCCTTGGTAGCTGCTTCGCAGTAGGTCAGCATACGGGTTACGTAATCCTCGGTCAGGCTCATGTAGTAATCGAACACAACGACTTCCTCTGCGCCCTCAGCGCCCTTCATCGTCTGCTCCTTGAGCGACTTGGTGGAATCGATACCCATCAGCTCGTAAGCGCTCTTGTAAGAGCTCTGGAAGTAGCTCTGCCACATCTGGTAGTAGTATTCATAATAGCTGTTAAACTGGGTCATGAAGAAATAATTCATCATCGTGCCGTCAACCTTGTAGTTTTCGGTCTGTACCACAGTCTTGGAGCGTGCAAACCAACCGCTGTCGTTCAGTACGCCGATCGCACCGATCAGCAGAGCGACTACGACCAGAATTGCAGCAACCATAACAAAAATACCCGCGCCGGATACCTTGTTCTTCTTTGCCTGAACCTTCTTGCTCTCGAAAGCAGTTTCGTTCATGGCTCTTTCAATTCTGCTTCTGTTTCCTTTTCCCATGTCAGGGTTCACCTCTGTGTAGTATTTTTTGATTATGTTACAGATGGGAGCATAGACCCCCATCAAAAACAGTCACGCAATATTATAGCGCATTTATGGTATACAAATATAAGCGATTTGTAAACAAATACTTAATTTTTCTGTTTTTTGACCGATTTTTTCCAAAATCCCCATCAAACGCTCATAATGACGGGCAGGATCATGGGTCTGCGCTTGGTCTGCTGGTAAATAAATTTACCAAGATCGTCCTTGACGCGGTTCTTGATGGCATAGAAATCCGCATCTCTGCCGGACAGGCACTTATCCATGGCTTGCGCTGCCACGGTGCGCATCTGGTCGATCAGATCCTCCGATTCGCGCACGTATACAAAGCCGCGCGAAACGATATCGGGACCCGAGAGCACGTATCTGGCATGCATATCCACGGTGGCAACCACCACGATCAAGCCGTCCTGCGACAAATGCTTACGGTCACGCAGCACGATATTGCCCACGTCGCCCACGCCCGAGCCGTCCACCAGCACCTTACCCGAGGGCACGGTGCCCACAAACTTGGCGCTGCTCTCGGTAAGCTCCAGTACCTTACCGATGTCCGAAATAAAGATGTGGTCAGGCTGCATGCCCATGCTTCTTGCCAGCTCGCCGTTGGCAGCCATGTGCTTATATTCGCCGTGAATAGGCATATAATAGGTAGGCTTGGTCAGCACCTGCATCAGCTTGATCTCCTCCTGGCAGGCGTGTCCCGAAACGTGCACCTCAACCACCGAGTCGTGCAGTACCTTAACGCCCATCTTAGAGATCTCGTTGACAATGCGGTTGATCAGGCTCTCGTTACCGGGAATAGCACTTGCGGAAAGCACCACCAGGTCGGAAGGACCCAGCGTAACCTCTCTGTGCTCGCCAAACGCCATGCGGTACAGCGCCGACATAGGCTCGCCCTGGCTGCCCGTGGTTACCAGGGTCAGCTGCTCGGGCTTGTATTTCTTGATCTCCGCCAGCTCCACGATCACGCCGTCCGGCACGGTCATATATCCCAGCTCTCTTGCCGCGCTGACGATATTGAGCATGCTGCGGCCGGTAATGGCAACCTTTCTGCCGTGGCGCACGCTGGTATCAATGATCTGCTGTACGCGGTGCACGTTGGACGAGAAGGTGGCGATGATGATACGCTTATTCTTGTTGACCGAGAAGATATACTCCAGCGATTCACCCACCTTTTTCTCCGAGGGGGTGTAACCGGGGCGCTCGGCATTGGTGGACTCGCACATCAGCAGTGCAACGCCCTGCTTGCCAAGCTCACCAAGGCGCGTCAGGTTCATGACCTCGCCCTCAATGGGGGTCAGGTCCAGCTTGAAGTCGCCCGTGTGCACCACCAGACCCACGGGGGTGTTGATGGCGAGTGCGCAGGCGTCTGCGATCGAGTGATTGACGCGGATAAACTCTACGGCAAAGCTCTTGCCAACAAAAACCGTGTCCCCTGCCTGCACGCAGCGCAATTCTGCCTGCCAGGGCAGCTTGAACTCTTCCAATTTATTCTTTAAGATGCCCAAAGAGAGCTTGGTGCCCCAAACCGGCACGTTGAAGCTGCGCAAAAAGTACGGAACGGCACCAATGTGGTCCTCGTGTCCGTGCGTCAGCACAAGACCCTTGATCTTGTCGCGGTTGGTCTCCAGGTAAGACATATCCGGAATGACCAGGTCGATACCGGGCATATCCTCGTCGGGGAATCCGATGCCGCAGTCCACGATCAGGATCTCGTCCTCGCACTCCAGCACGGTCATGTTCTTACCAACCTCGTTGAGTCCGCCCAAGGGAATGACGCGCAGCTTGGCATCGGGATTGCGCTGGATCTGTACCTGCGCCTCTGCCTGCTTGGCAGCCTGCTGTGCCTTGCGGTTACCCTTGCGCACGTGCGTCTTGCGTTCGCTTACCGGCTTTTCGGGCTTTTCTGCCTTTTCCACCGCCGCAGGCGCGGAAACGACTGCCGCCTCGGGCTGCTTTTGCGCCTTTTCGGTCTTTTTGCCGCCGCGCTTGGTCTGCTTAGGCTGCTGCGCGGGGGCCGCTTCCTTTTGCTCCGCCTTGGTCTTGGCAGCCTTTTTGGTGCTTTGCTTGGGAGCATTCTTCTGCTCCGCCTCTACGCTTGCATAAATTTCTTCCAGAGCTGCATGGATGATCTTTTCCTGCATGCTCTTGCTCTCGCTCTTTTTGCCGGCAGAGCGCTTAGTGGGCGCGCCACCGTTCCGGTTTGTTTGCTTTGCCATATCTCAATATTTTCCGTGTGCGCGCGGAACTCCTTTCTTGACGCACAAAAGCCGAGCCCTCTACCAAGTCGGTATATCGTCCCCCGCGTGGTAAAAAGAGCTCAAATTCAATTTGTATTTGCAGAAATGAAGTGGAATCATTTCAGAACGGACACATAAATCTTTATGCATTATAGCATACTTTTCCCCGTTTGTCAAGGGTACGGCTACACCAAAAGACAGATCAAGGTTGCGATCCCGCCGCCTGCCAAAAGCCCGCAGGCAAAGCTGATCACCATGGGCAGTACGCGCACCTTGGCGCGTCCTGACCCGGCATCCCCTTGCGCGCTTTGCCCGATAATGCGCGCCGCCTCGCTGACCATATCCCTGCCGGGCACGGCATCACACTCCCGCTTGAGCACGAAATACGCCTCCTCAAACGGCGATTCCTGCCCCAGCTTTACCACATACATTTTCTTTTGCGCACCCTTCAGCATACATTCCTCCCACCCACGTGTTCTGCTGCCAGTATCGCCTGATTTTCACAATCAAATCCACTCCGTTTGTATTTCAATTTCCCTTTTATCATAAGACCTTTCGACACTATTCGACACATCTTGCGCCACTACGACACCTGCTCTTCAAAAATACCAATTTTTCCAAATATTCACCATTTATTTCCATTTTCATATTGACAAAATCCGCAACCTGCGTTATAATAAAAGCATAAAAAATTATTGCCCGAAAAGGAGATATAAAACTATGAAATCAACCGGTGTCGTACGCAAAGTAGACGAGCTTGGCAGAATCGTGCTGCCCATCAGCATTCGCCAGACCATGGACATTAAGGAAAAGGATCCCTTAGAGATCTTTACCGATGATAACCGCATCATCCTGCAGAAATACCACCCCGCTTGCGTGTTCTGCAACAACGCAGACCGCGTGGTGTACTTTAACAACAAGCGCATCTGCGAGGATTGCCTGGAAAAGATCAAGACCCAGCTGTAAGGCGAAAGGAGACTGTACTATGAAACTGACCGCTATGAAAAACGCGCTTTGCGCGGGCGAGCTCAACGCAAGACTTGCCCAGGTTTACGGCGCGGACGCCGCCTCTGTTCAGCAGGCACGCTATGCCAAGGCGCTGGACGAATTTGCAGCGCTGTACGGCTCTGACCGTGACGTTGCCCTGTTCTCGGTTTCGGGCAGAAGCGAGCTTTCGGGTAACCACACCGACCATAACTTCGGTTGCGTGGTTGCCGCATCCATTGACCTGGATATTATTGCCGTGGCATCTGCCAACGAGGACAAGGTCATCCGCGTCAAGAGCGAGGGCTTCCCTGCCGACGAGGTCAACCTCTCCACCTATACTGCTCCCGACCCTGCTATGTACGTCACCTCCGCATCCATTATTGCGGGCATGAGCGCACAGTTTGCGCAGAACGGTCTTTGCACGGGCGGCTTTGACGCCTACACCACCTCCGCCGTGCTCAAGGGCTCGGGCATTTCCTCCTCGGCTGCCTTTGAGGACATGATCGGTAACATTCTCAACCATTTATATAATGATGGCAAGGTAGACAACGTGGAGATCGCCAAGATGTCGCAAAAGGCAGAAAATCTGTTCTTCGGCAAGCCCTGCGGCCTGATGGATCAGGTGGCTTGTGCACACGGCGGCATTGTTGCTATTGATTTTGCAGATCCCGCCTCTCCCGTCATCCGCGGCGTGCCCTTTGATATTACCGCAGCGGGCTACGCGCTCTGCATCGTCAACACGGGCGGCAACCACGCAGACCTGACCGACGATTACGCTTCCATTCCCGCCGAGATGAAGGCGGTTGCCGCACACTTTGGCAAGAAGGTGCTGCGCGAGGTGAACAAAGCCGACGTTGTGGCTGCCATTCCCGCCCTGCGCGCAACGCTTGGCGACCGTGCCGTGCTGCGCGCGATGCACTTCTTTGCAGAAAACGAGCGCGTGCTGGCGCAGACCGATGCGCTGATGCACGACGATCTGGACGCATTCCTCTCGCACGTTTGCGCGTCGGGGCAGTCCTCCTTCTGCTATCTGCAGAACATTTACACCACCAAGGCGCCCCATGAGCAGGGGCTTTCCCTGGCGCTTTGCCTTGCCGAGCAGGTGCTTAGCGGCAAGAGAGCGGCTTGGCGCGTACACGGTGGCGGCTTTGCCGGCACCATTCAGGCGTTCGTGCCCATGGAGCTGGTGGAGGAATTCCGCGCAGCCATGGATAGCGCGTTTGGCGCGGGCGCATGCCTGCCCCTGCACATCCGCCAGGTAGGCGCGTGCAGGATCGCGTAAGCGGAGGCTTGAGCATGGCATTTTTCCAAAGGAACCAATCCCCCATGCTGCCCGATCAGCCGCAAAAGCCGCGCGAGCCGCGTGAAAAAAAGCCCGCCACCAAACAGCAAAAGCTGCTGTTCGGGCTGGTGCTGGGCTGCTCCTCGGCATCCACGCTGTTCTACTTTTTCATGATTTCGCTCTCCGAGCACATGGAATACTTAATTGCGGCGCAGATCCTTGGCATGGGCGTGCCCGTACTATACGCAGCAGCAGGCGCAATCTTTCTGGCAGCCTACATTATTTACAACCGCGCGTTCACACGCGACAACATCACGCCCCAAATGCTGCCCGACACCATGAGCGAGCAGGAAAAGGCGGATTTCATTCAGAACGGTGCAGACCGCAAGCGCAAATCCAAATGGATGATCGTGGTACTCTTCACCTTGTTTGTACCGCTTGCCATTGACTTTTTGATCCTGACCGCCATTCCCACGCTGTTTGGCGGCGCTCTCGGTGCATAAGCATGACAAATTACCGTATCTGTACCCTGTTTTCAGGCTCCAAGGGCAACTGCACCTATATAGAAACGCCCGGGGCAAAATTTCTGATCGATATGGGCAAGAACTGCCGCGCGGTCTGCGCGGCGCTTGCCGAGATCGGGGTTTCGCCCGATGAATTGAACGCGGTGTTTATCACGCACGAGCACCGCGACCATATTGACGCGCTTTCGGTGTTCTGCAAGCACCATCCCTTGCCCATTTACGTGCAAAGAGCGAGCGCCGAGCGCATTTTCGGGAGCGCACCGCACCTTGGCGAGCTGCTGCACGTATATCCCGACGCGGCATCCTGCCGCGTATGCATTGGTGACGCGACCGTGCAGGCATTCAAGACCCCGCACGACAGCCGCGCCTCGGTAGGCTACCGCATTACGCTGGAGGGCGAGACGCCGACCGCGATTGCGTATGCCACCGACATTGGCTACGTCACGCCCGAAATTTTAGAGAATTTACTGGGATGCGAGAGCGTGGTGCTGGAATCCAATCACGACCCTGACATGCTCATGGACGGCCCTTACCCGTATGATCTCAAGCTGCGCATTCGTTCAAACAAAGGGCACTTGTCCAACGAGGATTGCGCCGCCCTTGCCGCACAGCTGTATGCAAGCGGCACCAAAAACATTCTGCTGGCGCATCTGAGCGAGCAGAACAACACGCCGCGTCTTGCGTTCCACGAGACGTTTTGCGCCATTGGCGATAAGGAATTCAACTTGCGTGTAGCGGATCCCGTGCACGTAAGTTGGTTACTTCCGTAACCAACTTACGTGCAATGAAATATTTCGCCGCAGGGCGAAATGTGAAATTTTTGCTTTGCAAAAGTGAAATTCACGCTGCACGTGAGTGAAATGTTCCGCATAATGCGGAACGTTGCGGTAAAAATTTGCCTTGCAAATTTTCATTTTTATTGCACCGTAAGGAGGACGTATGCTCAACGTAAAACTGATCACCATCGGCTCGCTCAAGGAGTCTTACCTGCGCGAGGCTGCCAAGGAATACGAAAAACGCCTGGGGGCATACTGCAAGTTCACCGAGGTCAACTTAGCCGAGGTCAAGCTCTCGGACAAGCCCTCGCAAAAGGAAATTGACGCCGCGCTGGAGGCGGAGGGCAAGCAGATCCTGGCAAACATGTCGCCAAGAGCTTACAAGATCGCGCTTTGCGTGGAGGGCAAGCAGCTCTCCTCGGAGCAGCTTGCGGCAAAGCTTGAGGAGATCGGGCAGACCCACAGCGAGGTAGTCTTGGTCATCGGCTCGTCGTTCGGGCTTGCGCCAAGCGTCAAGAGCGCGTGCGATATGCGCCTTTCAGTCTCGGCATTGACTTTCCCGCATCAGCTCATGCGCGTGATTTTGCTGGAGGCGACCTACCGCGCGCTGACCATTATCAAGGGCACGCCGTATCACAAGTAAACCCATTTATCTGTAGGGGAGGCTATTAGCCTCCCGCACGCAAAGAGATAGGATTGGCGTTTGGATAATCCTATCATAAACCGTTTACGTGCGGGAGGATGATATCCTCCCCTACAAAAAAATTCAACTTTTTTCATTTTCCCTGTAACCAAACCCTACCAGATCCCGTCTATATAGGTGAAGGACACCAAAAGGAGGTGGCAAACGTGGACGATAAAACAATCGTTGCCCTGTACTGGGAGCGCTCCGAAGCAGCGATTGCACAGTCAGAACAAAAATACGGAAAATATTGCTACCGTATTGCCGATCACATCCTGCATTCCAAGGAGGATGCCGAGGAATGCGTCAACGACACCTGGGTGCGTGCGTGGAATGCCATGCCGCCCGAGCGTCCGACACTGTTGCAAGCATTCCTTGGCAAAATCACGCGCAACCTTGCCCTTGACCGCTACGATTTTGAGCGCACGCTCAAGCGCGGAAGCGAGGTAGATCAAATTGCGGACGAATACTGGCAATGCATTCCCTCGGATGAGCCAAGCCTTGCCGATCAGAGTGCTCTGCATGCCGCTATCAACGGCTTTCTTGCAAAGCTGCCCGAAAAATCGCGCACGGTATTTTTGCAGCGGTATTGGTATCTCTGCACCATCGAGCAGATCGCCGCAGAAGCGGGGCTGTCCCCTGCCAACGTCAAGGTCATTCTGCACCGTACACGCAGGTCCTTCAAGGACTACTTAGAGAAAGAAGGGATCGATATATGAAAAAGAAACAATGGTTACAGTCGCTTGGCGGCGTGGACGACAAGTTCGTCTTAGAAGCCGCACCCACGGGGGCTGTGCGCAAACGCTCGGCAAAGCCCACGCGCATGCTGGCAATTCTTGCCGCTTGCCTGTGCTTTGTACTGCTCTTGGGCACGTTTGCACTCTTCATCCCCTATAAAACCACTCCGCCCTCCGTGGAAAAATACGCGGACAGCGAATACTACGGCGTCATCCAAAAGCTCAACGAGTATTACTACGAGCCGCCCAAGTACAAGAACACTGCAGAGCTGCTGCTGAAGCTGCCCTCCACCCTGTTCAGTAAAATGGAGAGCATGGCTCCCGGAGCAACTGATGGCGCAGTAAACGGCGCAAACGGCGGCAATTACCAGGAGGTCACCGATAACCAGGTTGCCGGCGTGATTGAGGCTGACCTGATCAAGCGCAGCGATACGCACATCTATTACCTTGCCGACGAGCAGCTGTACATTTACAGCATCGCAGGCGAGCAAAGTGAGCTGATCAGCCACACCAACCTGCGCCGGTACGGTCTTGCCGATCTTTACACCGAGGAATTTTTCCTCTCCAAGGATTGCTCTACCGTGACCGTTCTGTGCCACTATACGGACAGAACCAAGGACACCTACTCCCCTTACGTCAAGATCGTGACGCTGGACGTCAGTGATCCTGCAAGCGTCAAGGAAATTTCCAACGTGGACGTTTCCGGCTCTTACCTCTCCTCCCGTCTGACCGAGCACGGACTTTTGGTCATGACCACCATGCGATGCAGAAGCAAGGTCGATTTTGACGACACCCAAGCATATATCCCCGGCGTGGAGCAGAACGGCGAGATGCAGTTCATCACCTCCGACAACATCGTTTGCCCCGATACCGTCAGCAACGCAAGCTACACGGTCATGCTGCTGATGAACGATATCGGCACCGAGATCAAGGACACCGCCGCTTACCTTTCCTACTCACAGGACGTGTACGTGTCCGAGAGTGCGATCTACGCGACCCGTCAGTACACCGAGTACGGACAGACCGTCGGTGGCGGAACGCCCTACAAAACGGTCAGCGAGATTTCCTGCATTTCCTACGGTGCGGACGGCTTCTGTAAGCGCGGCTCCGTCATCGTGGACGGATACGTGCTGGATCAGTACAGCATGGACGAATACCAGAACACCTTGCGCGTGGTGACTACTACCAGCGAAGGTGTGAAGAGAACGTACAGCAATTCCTGGGTCAGCTCCAATATGGAGATGACAACCGTTGGCTCTTCTCTTGCAAACGCCGGTAACACCAGCGCAAACCTGTACGTCATTGACCTTGCCACCATGCAGCCCATTACATCGGTACTGCAATTCGCGCCCAAGGGTGAGACGGTACGCTCGGCACGCTTTGACGGCACGCAAGCCTACGTTTGCACCGCTGTGCAGCAAACCGACCCCGTATTCTTCTTTGACCTTTCCGATCTTTCGGGCATCACGGTCAAGGAAACCGGCACGATTGCAGGCTTTTCCACCAGCCTTGTCAACTTTGCCGAGGGTTATCTCTTGGGCATCGGTGAGGGCGATGAGTGGCACAAGCTCAAGCTGGAGATCTACACCGAGGGTGAGACCGGCGTGGACTCCTACTGCAAGTACGAGCGTCCCTTTGTGGAGTATTATCCCGACTATAAGTGCTACTACATCGACCGCGAAAACGGCTTGATCGGCATGGGCATTCACACTTGGGATAAGATCGAACTGGGCGACGGCGTTTACAAGTGGGACAATTACCGCTACGGCTATATCGTACTGCACTTTGACGGTGAGAATCTCATCGAGGTATTGCACTTGGAATACACGGGTAACTACGCTCTGGATGAAATGCGCGGCGTGTATATCGACGGATATTACTACGTGCTCAACGGTCAGCACTTGAACGTAGAGCCGCTGGAGTTGCCCGAAAAATAAGTAAAAATAAAAAGCAAGCGACCTTGACTGCAAGGTCGCTTGTGTTTTGTTGGGATTTTACGCGAGAAAATCGTTTCCGTTCTTTCTTTGGAGCAGTAGGCCAAAGAAAATGAACCAGTAATTCGCTTCGCGAATAGAAAGGCCGTAGGATGATGTTGCTCGTTGCGACGAGCAACGAGGGCTCTGCCCTTGACCCGCGCCCTTTTTGAAAAAAGGTCGACCAAAAACTTTCATCGATTGGTGCGTCCTGCTTTGCCTCGTCATCAAACTCCAAAGGTGTGATCTCTTCGCCCTCCTCGGGGGCAGCTTCGGGAGTGGTCTCCGGCTCGGGCATGGTGGAAAGTGCGCCGAAAATGCTCTCGTAAAGCAGTTCGGCAAACATGCCGTGCATCTCTCTGCAAGGATGATTGATGCCGTTTGCCAGCAGCTCGGTAATATCCATACCGCTCTGGTGCATCTGCTTCCAAAGGGCGTAGCCGTCCGCAACTGCCACGCCGCACTCAAATGCCACCTCGCGTGCCGCGTCCACAAATGCGTCCATCTTGCCGCTGTTCTGCATAGCTGCCGTGGTCTCCGCATATACGGTCAGCTCGTCCAGCACCGCGTCACCCACGCGCGTATTAAGCATGTTGGGCGTTAAAAACAGCGTTTCGATCCCGGCTGCCTTAAGCGCTTCAAAAATGCCGCGCAGGCTATCCCGGTAAGTCTCCAGCTCGCCGTTTACGTCATTGAGTCCGTAGCACACCACGCAAAGGTCGGGGCGACGGGAAATCACGTCTCGCTCAAGTCTGGCAAGCCCCCCCTCTGCCGTGTCACCCGACACGCCTGCATTGAGTATGCTGATGGGGATCCACTCGTATTTCTGCGAGATCATCAATCGCAGGCGATTATGGTACACCGCCGCAAAATCAAACGTGCAGCCTCTGCCGCCATCCGTGCACTCAAATGCACCGTGCGTCACGCTATCGCCCAGAAATGCGATCACGGGCGCCCCCGAAAAGGGATATGCCTTGCTTTCCAAAAGTTGCTTGAATTTCATCGATCTATGTTAGCTCCTATGTGTTTCTCGCTTGATTTTACCATAAAACAGGTGGGTTTGTCAAGGATTTATGCTTGCCAAAATTCGAGTTTTGTGGTATAATAGGGTATCACGCGAAAGGAGGTACGGAACTTGTCGATTTTTGTAATCAAACTGATCGCCGCGGCATCCATGCTGCTCGATCACACAGGCATGATCCTGTTTCCGGACGTGCTGTGGCTGCGCATTGTGGGTAGACTGGCGTTTCCGCTCTACGCGCTCTGCATTGCAGAAGGCTTTCGCCACACGCGCAACCGCATCAAATACTTCCTGCGCATTTTCGTGCTGGGTGCTGTTTGCCAAGTCGTCTACTTTTTTGTATCCGCTGATCCGTATCTGGGCATTCTGATCACCTTTTCACTCTCGATCCTGCTGCTTTTTCTCACGGACGCATTGCTTTGCGCCTGCCAAAAGCAGAAAAACCCCATTTGCTCTCTTTGGGAACGCCTTTTCAAACACACACTGCCGCGCCCGGCTGCAGTGACCTTGTGCGCCCTGCTGTTTGGCGGTGCGCTGGCGGGCATTTGGCTACTCAGCCGTGCTATCACCATTGATTACGGCATGACAGGTGTGCTCTTCCCCGTGCTGGTATATCTGGGCTACAGCTCGCGCAGGACAAAGCTTCTCGGTCCATACCTCGGCATAGCAATGCTTTCCTGTAATTTTGAGGGCGCGCCCACACCGCGTATCTGGTCGCTTTTGGCGCTAATACCGATTACGCTGTACAATGGCAAGCCCGGCAAATACAAGCTCAAATACTTCTTTTACATTTTTTATCCCGCACATCTGGTAGTGCTGTACGCCATCAGCATGGCACTTGCATGGCTCGGGCGATAATTATACGCAAATTATTTACAAAGTCCGCAGACAAATCTCTTGACATTCGCAGTAAAATGTTGTATAATTTACTTAATCATGAATAATTATATTCAAATCCAAAGGAGTTCCATATGAAAAAGATTCTCGCTGTAGCTATCGTCTTGGTTATGCTCCTCGCTATGGTTGCTTGTGAAGCTTCCAAGGGCGACTTGACTTCCATCAATGACTACGTTGCTCCCAATTACACGTTTGCTACCGAAACCGGTTACTTTACCTTTGCTGAGGCTGGCGGTAACACCGCTGTGATTACCGGCTACGTTGGTAAGGCAGAGGCGCACGCCGTTGTCATTCCCTCTCAGGTTACTGTTGCTTCTCTGGACGAAAACGTCCATAACGAGGATAACGTCCGTAAGATCATCGGCATTGCGGATAACGCATTCTACTACTGCACCGCTATGACCTCCGTTACCATTCCCGATACCATCGAGACCATTGGCGACTGGGCATTCGCAGGCTGCATTGGCTTGACCGAGATCGTTCTTCCCGATTCCGTTACCGAGATCGGCGAGGGCGCATTCCACGGCTGCGAGAACGTGACCAAGTTCACCTTCTCCAAGAACCTTATTAAGATTGATGATTTCGCATTCTACGGCTGCACCGGCCTGACCGAGATCGCTCTGCCCGAAACCCTTGCCCAGATCGGCTCTGCTGCATTCTTCGGCTGCCAGGGTCTGACCGCTCTGACTCTGCCCGCTTCCACCACCATCATTGGTGATCTGGCATTCTATCAGTGCAACCACCTCGCTTCTATCGAGATCAAGACCGCTTCCGAAGAGATCGAATTCGGCGATTACATCTTCTGGTCCGAGCTCAAGGACATCATCGTTGCTCCCGAAGGCTCCAAGGCTGCTGAGTACGTTGAAAAGATCGTGATCTCCGGCGTTGGCGAAGAGGTTACCACCAAGGGTGAGGAAACTACCGAGGCTGAGACCGAGGCTGCTGAGTAATTTTAGCAAAACATAAAGGCTGAACCGCAAGGTTCAGCCTTTTTTTATTCTTCAAAACGCGGCAATGCCTTGATGCCATGCAGCGCGGCATCGCAAACAAACGGCAGCACCGCCCAGCGCATCAGCTGGCAGGAGGCGCAATGCGCATCCAGACAACCGCATCGCGCACAAAGCGGCTTGCGCGGATCGGTGATCTTGCGGCTCATATACGCATACTGCCGGGGCGGCTTGACGGGCAACGTGCGCTTCAACGCGCCCGAGGAAACGCCGTTCTCCTCCAGCACGTCACGCCAATGCAAAAGCGCCTCGGTATCCGCATCCTCGGCACAGCGCAGTAACGCCTGCAGCACGTATCCCTGCTCGCAGGGTGTTGCATACAACCAACCGCTACGCGCGTGGGCGTGGTTACGCATGGCAGAAAGCAAGGTCAGCAAGCTGACCAGCAGCACCTGCCCCGCGGGTTGCATTTCGGGCAGCATACCATGCGCTTGCATGGGCGGCAGCTCGACAGATTCAGGCAGCATCAGCGCAACGCCCAGCAGCGCAGCAGCCATGGCAATGCATTCCTCGGCATCCCCTGCCGTCACGGCGCGCTCGCAGGCAGCCTGCAGCATACGCAAAGCGGCAACCGTTTCGCGTGCGCTTTCCGCCGCCTCGCGCTCACGTGCATCCACACGCGGCGCCGTGTTGCAGATCTCCTCATCGGCATACGCCTCTCCCTGCCCTGCGCACGCATACAAATACGCAAGCGCGGAAACGGGCAGCGTGGTTTTGACCACCAAGGCATAGCGACCTACGCTTCCTTGCACGGGCAGCAGCACCGCGCCGCCGTTTGCGGCAAGGTACACGCTCCCGTCATACAATCGCTGTGCGATCTGTCGCCAAGCTTTTGGGGAAACACCCAAAAGCCCCAGCAGCGTGGGCTGTGCCACACCGCCGCGCGCACTGCGAAATGCAAGCGGCGCGCTATCCGGCACGTTGAGATCGTACAGATAAACGTCTTCCCAAAAGTGCATAGCATCAAAGCTTTCTGCCGTTTTGCAGCTGCTGGACTGTCCAGCCGTTGAGCATGCAATCGTCCTCTGCCTGCAGCTCGGCAAGCAAGCGGTGGCGCATTTCTTGCAGCACCTCGGCATAAGCGGGGTCGGCTACTACGTTATGCAGCTCGTACGGGTCGTTTGCAAGGTCATAAAGCTCGTCGGTATCGGTCAGGTTCCAGGTGTACTTCACGTCACCCATGCGCAGCATTCTCTGCGAGAACAGACCAAACTGCTGACCGTTGTAGGTCACCATGACCGCGTCACGGTGCGCCTCGGTCTGCCCGGTCAGCACGGGCAACAAACTCTTGCCCACCATGGAATCGGGCTTAGGCAAGCCCACCAGATCCATAATGGTTGCGGGAATATCCAACGCGTTGGTGTTGAATGCCTGACTGGTCAACCCCTGCGCAAATCTTGCAGGGCAATGCCACAGGTGCGGGATGTGCGTGATCTCCTCGTACATGGCGTAGTGCTTATCCATCTGGCGGCGGTCACCGCAGTAGTCGCCGTGATCCGAGGTATAAATGATCACGGTATCGTGAAGCTTTCCCTGCGCCTCCAGCTTATCCAACACGCGTCCGATGGCATCGTCGATCTGCGAGATCCACGCGTAATATCTTGCCACCACGGGCGCAAAAAACTCCCAGGGCTTATCCTCGGTGTTCCAGTTGATGCGCTGCTGGCGCTGAATGTAGGGCTTATTCTCATACGCATCCTCAAAGCCTCCCCATTGCGGGATGGTGGTGGGATCGTACATATCGGCAAATTCCTTGACAGGCGTGCAAGGCAGATGCGGCTCGGAGAACTCCATCTGGATCAGCCAGGGGTGCTCGTCCTGCCAGAGATCGATCATGCCGTTTACCTGCTTTGCGGTCTGATGCGTGGGCGCGTATTCCTTGTCCATATCGTACACCTGCCCCCAGAAGCCGTTGGTGGGCACGCAATGCGGATAGTTTTCCGCCATGGGGCGCACGATCTCGGAGCGCGGCACGTACACGTCATAGCCCATGGACACGGGCGAGGCATTGTAGCCACCCTCCCAAGCGCCTACCCAGCCGGTGTGATAGCCCAGCTGATCGTGCAGCTCTCTTGCCCAAGAATAGGCATCCGCCGCCAGCATACCGGTGGGGATCTTTTGATTGTAATTCCAAAGCGCACCCAGCTTTTCGGAGCGTGCACCCGTCAGCATGCTTTGTCTGGAGGGGCAACACACAGGAATGGGGCAATAGCTATTTGCAAGATTGACGCCCCCCTTGGCAAGTCTGTCAATATTGGGGGTCTTGACGGGATACTGATCGGCATATCCCAGGCAATCCCATCTCTGCTGATCCACGCAGATCCAAAGAATATTGGGCGTACTCATCGCATGTTTCTCTCCTTTTGCAACATAAAAGTGTAAAGTGCCTGCATAGCACATTGTGTTTGATTCAAATACACGTCGCGCATGCGTCGGCATCCGCCGCCGCAAACGGGCAAGTACCGGCAGCTGCTACACAGCGCAGGCGCCGCGGGATGCTCCTCTGCAAAGCATTTCATGCCCTCGCTGTGCAAGGTCTGCTCCAAGGTGTGCTCGTGCACGTTGCCGGTGCAATACGCGGGCAGCACGTAAAAATCGCAGGGGTAAAGCGAGCCGTCCGCCTCCACGATCAGCTGCGGCGTGCAAAAGCCGCGTGCGCCGCAATGTCCGGGTCTTCCCTGCAGCGTGGCAAGCGCGGCATCAAACTCGCGCACCGCAAAGGGCGGCTTGCCGTCCTTGAAATCCTCGCGCCAAAGGCGGTAAAAGCCAATTAAGAACTGCCCCAGCTCTTCGGGGGTGGGGGCAAATTTGCAGCCTGCGTCCTGCCCCAGGGGCGGCAGACACGGAATGAGCTGCACGTGCGAAGCCACCAGCTTTTTATAATAGCGGTAAAGCTGCGCGGGATGCTTGGCGGTATTGGCACTGATGACGCTGAGCACGTTATAGCGCACACCGCGCTTTTTAAGGGTTTCCAAGCCACGGATCACACGCGCATGCGTGCCCTTGCCGTCCGGTGTTTTGCGGTTGCGGTCGTGCAACGCGGCATCCCCATCCAAGGAAACGCCCACCAGCACGTCATGCTCGGCAAACAGCTTGGCGTATACCTCGTCTATGCACAGCCCGTTGGTCTGCACGGCATAGGTCGCATCAATTCCCGCATCCTTGACATCCTCAAAAAAGTCGTCAAAGTGCTCCTGCCCCCAAAGCAACGGCTCGCCGCCCTGAAAAGCAAAATGCACGCGCCCCGCACCGCTCTCCTTGACTCTTTCGATCAGCTTACGTGCGGTTTCTCTGCTCATGAACGTATAGGTCGGCGCGCCGTATTCCGCAAGATCGTGGTAAAAGCAGTAGTCGCAAGCCATCTGACACAGCCCCGACACCGGCTTGATCATCACCGTCAGCTCTCTCATCGCGCACCTCCCTGTTTTTCTTTATTATAGCATAGAAAAGACGGGTTTGCAAGAGAAAAACATGAGTTTGTGTCAAGCAAAAAAGTTTGTAGAGGAGGATGAATTTGCTTTGCAAATATTCCTCCCCTACAAACTCGGGTGTCGCAATATATTGCCCGTCCGGCAATTTAATTTCAAATTCATGACTTGCGCTTGATCTTATCTTTATAAATTTCCTCAAATTCCTCAAGTGTCCCTTGCGTCACCAGATCCTTTTGGCAAAGCGTTCTGCCTCTTTCAAGCAAATACCCGCGGACGGCAATGACATAGTGATCCCCCAGATCCTTTACGTACAAAACGTCGTTCATTTCATGCACATACTGTTTTTTCTTGCTGTGCGCCGTGACGGTTCCGTCGGGGGCGATCTGTATGCACAAGGGAACGTTTTCGGTAATTGGGATCAAAAAATACGACACAACAATCGTCGCAACGCCTCCCGCAAAGACGGCAACATACAACCCCAAATTTTCAATAAAGGTTCTTGCAAATTGCTGCAAGGAATAAATGGGCATAAGGATAAACACAAAAAGCGCAAGAACGGGAATGCCGAACGCAAATAACGGAACAGACAGATCCAGCCGTCTGATCAACTTCTTGGTTTCTTTGGAAATATCTCCTTTGAATTCTATCATAAGCTCCTCCTTCTCCATGATCTGCTCTCAAATAAGCATAAAGCGGCTACGAAATTCGCAGCCGCTTGATTCTTTAAATTAGTGAACGATGCAACGCTCGGTGTCCTTATCAAAGATGTGCATTCTGGAAACGTCCAGAGCTACCTTGATGGTATCGCCTGCACGAGAAGTGGAGCGAGAGGATACACGTGCGGTCATGTGAGTCTCACCGGTCAGCAGGTACAGGTAGATTTCTGCGCCCATCAGCTCGGTTACGTCAACAAAGGTCTCGATGGTGCTCTCAGGCATAGCAGCGATAGCAGACTCGGAGTCGAGAATGCACTCGGGACGGATACCTGCAACAACTTCCTGACCAATGTAATCCTTCAGAGCGGGGTTGTTAGCCTTCTCTGCGGGAATCTTAACGGAGTGCTCTTCGAAGTTGAAGTAAACGTCTTCACCCTTCTTAACCAGAGTACCGTTGATGAAGTTCATCTGGGGAGTGCCGATAAAGCCTGCAACGAAGATGTTGCAAGGAGAATCGTACAGGTTCTGAGGAGTGTCAACCTGCTGGATCAGACCGTCCTTCATAACGACGATTCTGGTAGCCATGGTCATAGCCTCTACCTGGTCGTGAGTTACGTATACGAAAGTAGTACCAACTCTGTTGTGGAGCTTGGTCAGCTCGGTTCTCATGGCTGCACGCAGCTTAGCGTCCAGGTTGGAGAGCGGCTCGTCAAGCAAGAAGACCTTGGGGTTACGTACGATTGCACGACCCAGCGCAACTCTCTGCTTCTGACCACCGGACAGAGCCTTGGGCTTTCTGTCAAGCAGGTGGGTGATATCCAGAATTCTTGCAGCTTCTTCTACTCTTCTCTTGATCTCTTCCTTGGGAGTCTTGTTGAGCTTCAGACCGAATGCCATGTTCTCAAACACGGACATGTGAGGATACAGAGCGTAGTTCTGGAACACCATGGCGATCTTTCTGTCCTTAGGTGCTACGTCGTTGACCAGCTGGTCGCCGATGAACAGCTCGCCCTCGGAGATCTCTTCAAGGCCTGCGATCATACGCAGAGTGGTGGACTTACCGCAACCGGAAGGACCTACCAGTACCAGGAATTCCTTATCCTTAACCTCAAGGTTAAAGTCGGAAACTGCGGTAACGCCGCCGGGGTATTTCTTGTAAATGTGACGAAGGGACAAACTTGCCATGGAAAATTTCCTCCTGCGAATATTTTCTTTAATAATTATTTTTTCTTTTCTTGATGCGTTCTGCGGTCGCAACCGACACTCAGAACATTCTAATCTGTATTATATTGTACCAAAAAAATTGCGAATTGTGAAGAGCCTATTTCCCCAAAATTTTGCTTCTTACATTGTGCACCTTGCACAATTGTTTTTGGCTTATCAAAATATCCGCACCGTTTCGGCGCGCGAATATTTTAATATATTAAAATTATTTGAGAAGCATGGACAAGGAAATGCGCTTTTTCTTCAGGTCAACCGACAGCACGCGCACCTTGACCACGTCGCCCAAGCTCACCACCTGCGAGGGGTGCTTGACGTACTTATCCGACATCTGCGAAATGTGCACCAAGCCGTCCTGGTGTACGCCGATATCCACGAATGCGCCAAAGTCAATCACGTTGCGTACCGTACCCGTCAGGATCATGTCGGGCTTTAAATCCTCCATGCCCATGACGTCCTCGCGCAGCTCGGGCGCGGGTGTGGAATCACGCACGTCACGTCCGGGCTTTTCCAGCTCGCGGATCATATCGTCCAGGGTGGGCTCACCAATGCCAAGCGCCTCTGCCACCTTTGCCTTGCCCTTCTTGTTCACGGTAGCAGCAAGGCCCTGCAGCTTACCCGAGCGCACGTCCTGCTCGGTATAACCGAACATATCTAAGAGCTGCTTGGCTGCCTCGTAGGACTCGGGGTGCACGCCGGTGTTATCCAGAATCTCCTTACTCTCGGGCACGCGCAAAAATCCTGCGCACTGCTCGTATGCCTTGGCACCGATGCGCGGCACCTTGAGAATAGCGGCGCGCGACTTGAACTCGCCGTTCTCCTCGCGGTACTTGACGATGTTCTTGGCTGCCGTAGTATTGATACCCGAAATATAGGACAGGAGCGAGTAGGACGCGGTGTTTACGTCTACGCCAACCGCGTTTACGCAGTCCTCAACAACGCCGCCCAGCGCCTGGTCCAGACGCGCCTGCTTCATGTCGTGCTGGTACTGACCAACGCCAATGCCCTTGGGGTCGATCTTAACAAGCTCTGCCAAGGGATCCTGCAAGCGTCTTGCAATGGACACGGCGGAACGCTGCATAACGTCAAAGTCCGGAAACTCCTCGGCTGCCAGCTTGGATGCCGAGTAAATGGACGCACCCGCCTCGTTGATGATGATATACTTGCAACCCGACTCCGGCATCTCGCGCAGGATCTCGGCAATAAACAGCTCACTTTCCTTGGATGCCGTACCGTTGCCGATGGCAACCACGTCCACGCCATACTTTTTGATCATGTACTTGATGATGCGCTTTGCCTCTTCAATGCGGTGCTGCGACTTGGTGGTGGGATATACCACGGCGGTATCCAGCACCTTACCCGTCTTGTCTACCACGGCGGTCTTACAGCCGTTGACGTAACCGGGGTCAAAGCCAAGCACGGTCTTGCCCTTCAGGGGCGCCTGCATCAGCAGATGCGAGAGGTTGTCCGCAAACAGCTTGATCGCGCCCTCGCAGGCATTATCAAACATGTCGTTACGGATCTCGCGCTCGATCGAGGGAGCGATCAGACGCTCATAGGAATCGATCACGGCTGCGGACAGGTACTTGTTTGCAGGGCTTTCGGGGTTGGTCACTACGCAATGGAACAGGTAGTTGAGCACGATATCCGAGCCCACGGTCAGCGTGACCTTCAAATATTCTTCCTTCTCGCCGCGGTTGATTGCCAGAATGCGGTGCGCGGGAATCTTTTTGAGCGGCTCGTTGTACTCGTAATACTGCGCGTACACGCTGTCCTCTTCCTTTGCCTTTTTGCAGAACATTTCGCCAAAGTCAAAGGTCTGGCGGCGCAGTGCCTTTCTATACTCGGCATTGTCCGAAACGTCCTCGGCAATGATGTCGCACGCGCCTGCGAGTGCCTGCTCGGCATTCTCTACGCCCTTTTCCTCCGAAATAAAGCTCTCGGCATATACCTCCAGGGGCGGATCGTAGGAATCCTTCTGCGCCATAATGGCTTCTGCCAAGGGCTCCAGTCCCTTCTCTCTTGCCACCGATGCGCGGGTCTTTCTGTGAGGGCGGAAGGGGCGGTAAATATCGTCCACCTCGGTAATGGTCTTGGCGTTCTCGATCGCCTTTTCGATCTCGGGCGTCAGCTTTTCCTGCGCCGCGATCAGGTCCTTGACCTCCTGCTTTCTCTTTTCAATATTGCGCAGATAGTTCAGTCTGTCCTCAAGGGTACGTAGCGTGGTATCGTCCAGGCTGCCCGTGACCTCCTTACGGTAACGCGCAATAAAGGGGATGGTATTGCCCTCGTCCATGAGTGCTATGGTGTCGATCAGTCTTTGTGTTTCAATGTTCAGCTCTTTGCTGAGTGTTGCAATAATGTCCATTGGAGTAGTGTTCCTTTTGTAGTATATGGGATAAATCAGTTTTCAAATTTCAGCAGCAGCGCGTCGCCCTCGCCAAGGCTCATGCGATAAACGCCGTCCTCGCTCTCCAGCGCAATGTAGGCATCCTCCAGCGCGTCGTACAGAGAGACCGTGCCCTTTGCGGCAAAGGTAAACTCATTTTCTACCGCATAGTCGCGGTTTGCAATCAGCACGTAGCCGTCGGTAAACACGCCTACGGTCAACTGGTCGCCCTCAATAGAGTCGATGGGACCGACCGCGCCGTTTGCATAGGTGATATAGTGCTCGTTCGGCATCTCGCCCAGGTGGTACACACCCAGCGACTGCTGCTCGACCAGGATCGAGCCGACCGCCTGTAGCTCGCGGTTGATGTCCGCGATCATATGGTAGTGCGGCAGCGTCTCGCCCGTCTGCGAGATCATGCCGTTCTGCCAATGCCAGAAATCGTCGCCCTCGGTGTTATGAGCACCGGGCGTCCAGTAGGTAAAGTAGGAAAGACGTGCCGAGCCGTATGCCAGCGACTGCCAGACCTCCCAGCGCAGCTCGCCGTCGGTCAGGTTGCGGTAGGGTCCGTGCTCGACCACCAGGATGATGACCATGAACGGAATGCCGGTGCGCAAGGACTCGTTGCGAACCTGCTCAATGTTGGTAAAGAAGCCTGCTCTGTCCGCGTTTTCGTATTCCGAAACACCGCCAAAGGTGGAATCGTAGATCTTTTGCTCGCGCTCGTCCACGCAAACAGTCTCTTTTTTGGCACCCTTCAGGAAATGATAGTGGTCGTAGCTGATGATCTCGGGCTTGACCTTGGCTGTGTATTCAGCCAGATGCTCCTCATAGGTGGGATTGCCCAGCTGCGCGGGGGAAGCGTAATTGGGGAACAGATTGATATACGCCTCGTGCGCGGGATCAAGCTCGGCAAGCGTCTGACGGATGCGCGCCAGCGTATCAAACCAGGGCGCATCGGGCTCGTCCATGATATGATAGCCAAACAGCGCGGGATACTCCGCATACGCAGCCACTACCGCCTCCAAATGCTCACGCATCTGCTCGGGGTGGCAGCGCGCCTTGTCGATACGCGCGTCCGATACCATGACCTTCAGTCCGCGCTCGGCTGCGGCGTCCAGCACCAGCTTGTTGGTTTTCTCGTCAAACTCGGCAAGCATTAAGGTAAAGCCTGCGTCCTTGATGCGGTCGATCTCCTCGGTAGCGAGGCTGCCGTCCGCGCGATAGATAAATTCCTTTCGAACTCCAAACCAATACGTAATCGGATATTGCATAGCGTTCCTCCTATATCAATCTTTTTTTGTCAAAAGTGCGATTTCTTCATCTGTTAAATACCGCCATTCGCCGCGCGCCAGCGACTCGTCCAGCACAAGCGGTCCGAAGGTGACGCGCTCCAGGTACGTAACCTGATTGTGCACCGCCTCCATCATCAGCTTGATCTGATGGTATTTACCCTCGGTTAAGGTAATGCGCCCTTCCCTTTCGGCGGTGCGCTGCACTCTACAGGGGGCGGTCACGTAGCCGCCAATGTCCACGCCGCTCTCAAGCGCCGCGATGTCCTCGTCCGAGAAAGGAAATTTGAGGCGAAAGGCGTAGGTCTTGGTCACGTGGCTCTTGGGGGCGAGAAGTCGGTGCGAGGTGTCGCCGTCGTTGGTCAGCAGCATCAGCCCCAACGTGTTTTTGTCAAGTCTGCCGCAGGGGAACAGCCCGATCTTTTGCTGCTCGGCGGGCAACAGCTCCACCACGGTGGGAAGCTTGCCGTCCTCGGTCGCGCTGACGTAGCCCTCGGGCTTATTGAGCATGATGTAGGTATATTGCCTGTAGCATACGGGCGTGCCGCAGTAGATCACGTTGACCTTGTCGGGGTCCACCTGCATGTCGGCTTTTTTCGCCACCGCGCCATCCACCAGCACTCTGCCGCCCCTGACCGCACTCGAAATTTGCGAGCGCGAGGCGATGCCGGTCGAGGCGATCATCTTGTCAAGTCTCATAGCCCTCTCCTTGCGTTTTTTACCATTATATTATAGCACATCCCGCCCGCTTTGTAAACTGTTTTTTTGTCGAGCGTTCCATTTTCGTAAACTTTCACACATCCGAGCGCCCCGATTTGTACAAGAGTGCGAAAGTAAAAAATAAAAAAATTTCAACTTTTTAAAAAATGCAGATACTTTTTGAGAAAAAATACGTCTATATAAGTAAGAGGGCAAGCATACACAATTCACGTGTCACAGGGGGACACGAAAAACACAACGGAACAGAGAACCGTCCCCTGTTACACATTCTGCACAAATTCGGGGGGTTTTTTCTACTTGACTCTTTTGACAAAACATGGTACAATAATTATGTATCAAAATTTTTGGAGGTTAAGCAATATGTGCAAAAGAATTTTCCTTCTGCTGTTGTGCGGCATCATGCTGATTGGTATGTTTGCAGCTTGCGCAGAGCAGGAAGGCGAAAGCGACACCACGACCCCGGTGGAAGAAGAATCCCATTGGGTCAGCCCCACTCTGGAATTCAACGAAAACCTGGACGGCAAGGAATTCAGCATTTTGTGTATGAATGACACCGATATCGGCCCCGAGGAAAACTCCTCTGACCCGCTTGAGGATGCCGTATACAGAAGAAACGACATGATCCAGAACTACTACGGCATTTCCATCAACGGCATCGTGGAGGGCGACTACAACAAGCTCGGCGACAGCGTCAAGACAGACGTTACCGCAGGTACGGGCGACTATGATCTGGTTTACCAGCACATGGTCAACGCCGTAACCAACCTGGGTATGCAGGGTCACCTGTATAACCTGTCCGATCTGGAATACGTAAACTTTGACAACGAATGGTGGGATCAGGACTGCAAGAACGGCTTTATGTTTGGCGACAACATGTTTGCTGTGTGCGGCGACCTGCTGCCCAGCACCATGATGATCACCGCAGCTGTTATCTTTAACAAGAACCTGTTTGACGAGCGCAGCTGGGATTACCCCTACGACGACGCAAGAGAAGGCACCTGGACGCTGGACGACATGATCGCCATGACCAAGGACCAGAATAAGGACCTCAACGGTGACGGTAAGATGGCTTATCAGGACGACTTCTACGGTCTGACCGGTTGGTCTTTGGACTGCGACTACAACTTCTTCTTTGGCGCAGGCTGCACCATGTTCACCTTTGATGACGATCACCTGCCCATCTACAGCGCAGACGCTGACAAGCTGCAGACCGTTTACGAAAAGATCTACCAGCTGGTCATCACCCAGAAAGCTCTGCACGTAACGGTCGCGGAATATAACGCTAACAACGAAATGTACAAGCAGCCCGCCGCAATCTTCAAGTCCGGCAGAGCACTGTTCTATGCAGGTTACCTCTCCGGTGCGACCGGCATGCGTGAGATGCAGGACGACTTCGGTATCCTGCCTCAGCCCAAGTATGACGAAAAGCAGGAAGAGTATCTGAGCTTTGTCAACGGCGCAGCTTCCGTAGCATGCGTTCCCAAGAGCCTTTCCGATGAGCAGCTGGAAATCACCGGCTACATGATGGAGGTTCTGGCATCCTCCTCTTACTACATGGTCACCGAGACCCTGTATGAAAAGGTTGCAAAGTCCAAGACCGCACGTGACCCCGAGTCCGCCGAAATGGTTGACGTTATCATCCGTCACAAGGTATTTGACTTTGGTTACACCCACTTCTACAGCGAAAACCTGCCCTGCGCGACCATCATTCAGACCGCGCTCAACAACGGCAGCGCATCCATCACCAGAGACATTACCAAGGGTGAAAAGAGCACGACCAAGAATCTCAAGAAGGTCTACGAAAAGTACGGCTACGAATATAATCAGTAATGACCTTGCGTGCCGACCCTTGCGGTCGGCACGCTTTTTTTACTCAAGAACAAGAAAAAGGAGATCTTATGGATATCGTCACCACCACCAGCGTATTCCCTCCCTCCTATCAAGCTGAACAGGTACTGGAAAGACTTGCGGGCGTGGGCTTTACCGCGCTGGATGCAGGCTTTGACTACTTTATCGGCGGCGATCGCCTTTTGGCGGTGGACAACTGGCGCGAGCGCGTGATTGCGCTCAGAGAGCGCGCGGACGCGCTTGGCGTGCGCTTTACCCATGCACACGCACCCTTTAACGTAGCCTCCGAGGACGTGCAGCAATACCGCGCACTGGAAGCCGCAGCCCTCTTGGGCGCAAAATTCATCGTGGTGCACCCCATTCACGAGATCGACGGGCGCATCATTGTGGACGTGGAGGAATTTATCCGCGTCAACGTAGAGGCAACAAAAAAGATGCTGCCCTATGCGGATAAATTCGACCTGACCCTGCTTTCTGAGAATATTCTGTGGCAGGCAAGCGTGCACCCGAGAAATATCGTGCGGCTGGTAAAAGAGGTGAACTCTCCCCGCTTCGGTTGGTGCTACGACACGGGACACGCCCACTTCTACGGTATTGATCCTCCCATCCTGCGCGAGCTGGACGTCATGCCCCTTTCCCTCCATATTCAGGACACGCACGGCCCCGGCTACGGTGACGAGCACCTCATCCCCGGCTACGGCAACATCGACTGGAAGGAATTCCTTGAGATCTTGCACGAGGTGGGATACACAGGCGAGTTGGTACTGGAAGCACATCACCAATCCTATGAAGCCCCCGACGAGCAAAAGGACGGCATTCTTGCCGAACTGCTTGAACGCGCAAAGAAAATGAATGCGTACTACGATCGCATTGCCCTTGCGTAAAATTTTTCCACATTTTTTTCAAAAACCGGAACTTTTTCGCAAAAAAAAGCGTCTATATAGGTGAAGGGGGCATTTGAGTGCCGCGCAAATGCAATTCTTGACAATTTTTCCTCGACATGATATAATGAAAAAAACGCACCATGAATTTTCGCGCGCGTAACAGGTGGACGGAACCAAGTTACATTGTTGCGACCTTTGGTCGCTCTCAACGTAACATGGACCCGTCCCCGCAGTTACACGCTTGCGGACACAAATTTTCCACAAAAGAGTAAAAAACACAACCACGCATTCGGGGATCGCGTGTAACCGGGGACGGAGCATTGTTACGCCGCGGGATACCTAAACGCAATAAAAAACCAATATCGCGGTGTAACAAGGGCCTGTCCCCCGTTACGCGCAACACGAGAAAACCCTTATATTATAAGGGAAAACGATGTAACAGAGAACTGTCCCCTGTGACGCGCGAAACTCGGGCAAAACGAACAACTAAAACCGAGTGCACAGAGAACCGTCCCCTGTGTTCCTCCCCTGTGTTCCGATTCCTATTGGGATCTAATCAAATTATTCTTTTAGGAGGTTTCAATATGTACTCAAAACTAATGATAACTTTAACTGTCGTACTAGCAATGGTAGCTTTGCTTGCAAGTTGTTCCTCTGCAAACTATTCATTCATCTACAGCTTAGAAGAAATCGATGCTATTGAGATTGTACAGATTATAGGTTGGGATACAGACAAACATGAATTCTCCGAGAACCTTTTGGCAGAAATTAATGATCAAGATGCTTTTCTGAAAAAATTTAAAAAGGTAGACTGTAGTCACCATTATACTGACCCGATGGGAATAGTACCACCAGCAACCGCTATCAAGATTATCTATAAATCGGGAGCATACGAGCTTATTACAGATGCAGGTGTCGCTATATACACCCCAGATGCAGGACTAAAGAATTGGAAAGGCTATTATTGTTTCAACAAAAAACAATTCGATGATCTCCTTGCACAGTATATCGAGTGACGCAGATATCAATCAGGAGACGTTTACTGAATGTTCTGACCTCACAAGTCCCCGCCGCTTTGCGGCGGGGAGGGCGGGGTGGACAAGCTGATGCCGTTCCCTGCTTATTGCCCTACTCTAACAAATCTATACGCGCAACACGAGAAAACCCTTATATTATAAGGAAAAACGATGTAACAGAGAACCGTCCCCTGTGACGCGCGAAACTCGGGCAAAACGAACAACTAAAACCGAGTGCACAGAGAACCGTCCCCTGTTACAC
>JAZRQR010000080.1:0-23962 GCA_045650025.1 Eubacteriales bacterium | reverse complement strand
ATCGCGCTCAATCCTGATGAGGATTACGTTGTTGCTAAGGCAGAAAACGGTGAGTGCTATATCGTGGCAGAAGCTCGTCTTCCCAAAACAATGGAAGAGGGTAAGATCGGAAACTACGAGGTTCTCGCTAAAATGCCCGGTCGCGAGTTCGAATATATGAAGGCTCAGCACCCCTTCCTTGAGAGAGAGAGTCTTGTTTGTAACGCAGACTACGTTACAATGGATAGCGGTACAGGTTGCGTTCACACAGCTCCCGGCTTTGGTGCAGACGACTACCAGACCTGCCAGAGATATGGCATCGAAATCATCGTTCCCGTTGATGACAGAGGTTATCAGACAAAGGATGCGGGCAAGTTCGCATAGGATACGGTAAGGCGGACAAGGCTGCTCGGCAAGCTCGGTCAGAATCTCGCCGATCTGCTCGGGCGGCAGCTTGACTGCGCGCTCCAGGTCCTCAATGTACGCCTGATCCACGCCGCCCGGCACGCGGTCGGTCATGTAAGCGTCACCAAAGCGAATGATATGCGCAATTCTCTTGACAAGCACCGTAGTCTTGCCGCTTCCCGCGCCTGCCAGCACCAGAAGCGGGCCGTTGATGCTGTAGATCGCCTTGCGCTGCATGGCATTCAGGCTTTGATAGTATGTATCAAACAGTGCTCTTTTGGCACGTAAAAATCGATCGTAATTGTGCTGCATGGTGTCCTTTCGCTATGTAACGGACGCCGCATGGGCGGCATCCGCATCCTTGTCAGTTCTTTTGGTTCTTGCCCTGATTCTGATTGTTCTGATTCTGGGGCTGGTTCTGATTGGTATTCTGGTTCTGATTCTTGTTCTGATTCTGTTCCTTCTGCATACTGTAAATCTCCTGTGTTTTCAAGTTTTCCCTTTTGGGGACACAGACAGTATGCACCACCGGCGCACATCTTATTCAGTTTGCTTGGCAGACGGTGTACCCGTGAGCAAATAGCGGTTGTGCAGCTGCTCCTGAATGTCGTTGTTCTTTTCCGAGAACAGCACCACCAGCACCACGCCAAGGAACAAATTGATGACCCACATCATGGTGGCGAGAATGCGATACCATTCCCCGCCCATGCCGCTGTACGGCAGCATCACGGTATAGACCACACTGCCAACAGCGCAGATGCACACCATGACCACCACAGGCACAAGCCCGCGGATCAGCTGCTTGTGCAGCGCATTTTTGCGCCCGTAGGTCTGCATATCCACGTGCGCCACCTCAAAGCCGGTATGCGTACGGATCATGTCCTTGAGGCAATTGATCACGCAAAGCATGCTCAGCACGAACAGTACCGCACACACCGCGCTGAACACGATGGACACAGTATACGCCTCGGTGGCTTTTGCACCGTTAAGAGCCGCTTCTGCTTCAAACCCCTCGATCTTGAAATAGCGGATCTGCCAAAGGATTTCGGCAACCGAAGCCACCGCATAAGCGCCAAGCACCGCCACGCTTGCCTTCCACGCCGTCACGTAATGCCGCAGCGCCAGCACGCCTGCCATCAGGCAAAGTGCGCAAAGCACGTCGGGCAGAATGTTGACGTCATCCATGGGAAGATCCACCGACAGCATCACGCCAAGCAGAAGGAAAAACGAGCCCAGCTTGTAGCGCTTTGCCACAAACAGATCCTTGTTGGGATACACATCGCGCATATACTTGTCGCGCAGCTCGTCCACAAACGCGCGATCACGCAGGATGCCGCTATAGTAGCGCAGCGCAAGCAGCAGCCACACCGCGCCAAGCACCGTGCCCAACAGCACCGCACCCACGCGGAACATCCAAACGTAGACGTACAGGTTGGGAGCCGAATCCGAATGCTCGGTCAGCACCGCAAACTCAGGCAGTACGCTCAGCACCACCTTGGACACCGCAAACAGCGCGGTCATAAAGGAAAAGCTTTCGGTCACGCTGACGGGAGCGCTCTGCCCTTCAAATTCGGATCTGCGCTTGATCAGAAGCGACCACAGCTTGCTTGCCGCCGTCGGGCGGAAGATGCTCTCTCCCACACCCGCACGCGAGCCTGCATACAAAAGCCCCTCGAACAGATGGTGATATGCCGGCAGCAGCATCAGCAGCTCCAGCACGCCAAACACGAAATTGCCAAGCAGCATTGCCGTGGGACGATCGGTACTGTTGACCAAGCCGAACAGCACAACAACAAACGCAAGGCGCGCCGTTCCCAGCGCGATCAGACGCTGGAAGCGCTTTGCGCTCTCCTCAAAATGGTAATTGAGATAGGAGAGCGAGGAAAGCCCCAGCGACAACAAAATATACCCAAATACGTCGGGCAGCAGATCAAATACTGCAATATCGGGATTGAATAAAAACAGCGCAGACAAGGTAATGAGCCAAAAGCCCATGCGCTTTCTGGGTCGGATCTGCATTCGTGCACTCTCCTTTCACGAAATAAAGGTTACTTTTTCTTTTTCTTTTGCTTTCTTGCTTGCATAGCCGCCGCCTCGCGCTCGCGTGCCATGCGGTCGCGCTCCTCCATCTTGCCGCGGATCTCGTTGACAAATCCAAAGCGGGAGGGCGCGCGCTCCATGTCCTCATCCCCTTCGGGACAAATGTACATGTAACAGGTAAAGAGATTGATCAGGTTAAACACAGCCCATACGAACTGCGTAAAGAACGCAAGGATCGAAAGCAGCTGCAAGGGCATACCGCAAAGCTCCAGCGTAAGTGCCAGCACGTAGGTGCTGACCTGCACGCCTACCAGCCACAAGCCCCAGTCGGCTCTTTTGGCAATGGCAGGCAGCTCCAGCTCGGCTGCAAAGCCACGCAGCTGGCGCAAAAATACAATGTGAAAGCCCAGCATACATACGCTTTCCAGAATGCTGACGACGGCGGTGGGCAGCTTGCCCATCAGCGTCAGCTCGGGAGCTGCCACCCCAAAGTACGGGAGCAGATCCAGCACGCTGCCCGCCACGTGGTAAAGGCAGCACGCGCCAAGCGGGATCAGCCACCACGCAGCCTTCAGAAATGCAGGGCGGTAATCCTTGAGCTTGGTCAGCGCCCAGGCAATGCCCGCATATCCAATCACATGCAGATAGGAAAGCGGCACGAAAAATGCCAGGAAATAGAACAAAAACAGTATTCCGAATCCCATGGCAGCCTCTTACTTGCCCTGGCCGCAGCAATTCTTGTACTTTTTACCCGAGCCGCAGGGGCATGCATCGTTTCTGCCTACCTTGGGTGCTTCGCGACGCACGACGCTGATCTTCTTAAAGGTCTTTTTGCCCTGCCCCTCAAAGCCATCCTGCAAGGGGTTGGCAACCTGCACGCGCTGTACCTCCTCGCGTGCTCTGGGCACGACCGAGAGAATGGTGCGCACCGTCTTTTCGCGGATCTCGGCGATCATTGCGTCAAACGCATCGCCGCCCACGATACGGTACTCGGTAATGGGATCTCTCTGCGCATACGCCTGCAGACCAATGCTGCCCTTGAGATCGTCCATTGCGTCAATATGCTCCATCCACGCGGTGTCAACGTGGCGCAGAAGCACCGCACGCTCTACCTCGCGGAAGTTGTCCTCGCCAAACAGCTCTTCCTTCTCGTTATACTTCTCCTCAGCCTTGTCCATCAGATACTGCTCAAGATCCTTCTTGGTCAGCTTGTGGAGTTGATTTTCATCGTACCGGAAATCGGTTTCGTTGCAAAGGAAGCCCATATACGCATTGCGCAGACCGTCCAGATTCCAGGTCTCGGGACCGTCCTCGCCCGTATAAGCCGCTACGTTATCCTTGATCGATTCACCGATCATGTGCAGGATCTTATTGGAGATATCATTCCCCTCCAGCACCTCCTGGCGCTGCTTGTAAATGATATTTCTCTGCTGGTTCATCACGTCGTCGTAAGACAGCACGTACTTTCTGCGCTTGAAGTTCTGGTCCTCAATTCTCTGCTGTGCAGACTGAATGCTGCCCGAGAGGATCTTTGCGTCAATGGGCATATCCTCGGTCATACCAATGCGATCTACCATACCGGCGATCTTTTCCGAGCCGAACAGACGCATCAGATCGTCCTCAAGAGACAGGAAGAAACGGGATTCACCGGGGTCACCCTGTCTGCCCGAACGTCCGCGCAGCTGGTTGTCGATTCGGCGGCTCTCGTGGCGCTCAGTGCCCACGATGTAAAGACCGCCCGCCTCCTTGACCATCTGTGCCTCGGGTGCGATCTGCTCCTTGAACTGCTCGTACAGCTCGTTATACTGTGCTCTGACGCCCAGTACGGCGGGATCCTCGGTCAGCGAGGTGCCGTTTGCCTGCGCGATCAGCTCCTCTGCCACGCCCTGCTCGCGCAGCTCTGCCTTTGCCATAAACTCGGGGTTACCGCCCAGCATAATATCGGTACCACGGCCCGCCATGTTGGTGGAGATGGTGACCGCGCGGTACTTACCTGCCTGCGCCACGATCTCGGCTTCCTTATCGTGATACTTTGCGTTGAGCACGTGGTGCGGGATCTTTTCCTTCTTGAGTCTTGCCGAGAGCAGCTCGGATTTCTCAACCGATACAGTACCCACAAGCACGGGCTGACCCTTCTCGTAGCACTCCTTGATCTGGTTGATAATTGCCTTATACTTGCCCTCCGTGTTCTTGTAGACCGCATCGCTGTGGTCCTCGCGGATCATGGGCATATTGGTGGGAATCTCGATGACGTCCAGCGCGTAGATCTCTCTGAATTCCTCTTCCTCGGTCAGCGCCGTACCCGTCATGCCCGAGAGCTTACCGTACATACGGAAGTAGTTCTGGAAGGTGATGGTTGCCAGCGTCTTGTTTTCCTTTTCAATGACAACGCCCTCTTTTGCCTCAATTGCCTGGTGCAAGCCGTCCGAGTAGCGTCTGCCGTACATCAGTCGACCGGTGAATGCGTCTACGATGATAACGCCCTTGTCGTTGACAATGTAGTCCTGGTCACGGTGCATGCAGCCGTGTGCGCGGATCGCTTGATTGATGTGGTGCGCAACGGTTGCGTTTTCCTGGTCGGAATAGTTGGCAAGACCAAAGAATCTCTCTGCCTTCTTGGCACCTCTGGGGGTCAGGATGGCGTTATTTGCCTTTTCGTCTACAATATAGTCCGCTTCAATATCGTCATGCTGCTCCTTGCTGTCCAGCTCCTTGACCACGTGCTTGGAAAGCGTTCTGACAAAGGAGTCAGCCTTTTCGTACAGATCGGTAGGCTTGTCGCCCGCGCCCGAAATGATCAGAGGGGTACGCGCCTCGTCGATCAGGATCGAGTCCACCTCGTCCACAATGGCAAAGGCGTGACCGCGCTGTACCATGTTTTCCTTATAGACCACCATGTTGTCACGCAGGTAGTCAAAGCCGTATTCGTTGTTGGTACCGTAGGTAATGTCCGCAGCGTATGCCTCTCTCTTCTCGACGTTGGTTCTGCCGTGCACGACAAGACCGGTCGAAAGACCCATAAAGCCGTAAACGCGGCTCATTTCCTCACAGCCGTAGCGCGCCAGGTAGTCGTTGTCCGTGACGATATGCACGCCCTTACCGTGGGGCGCGTTGAGATATGCAGGCATGGTTGCCACAAGGGTCTTACCTTCACCCGTTTTCATTTCTGCAATTCTCCCCTGATGCAGTACAATACCGCCCAGCAGCTGCACGTAGAAGGGGCGCTTGCCAAGCACGCGGTCATCCGCCTCACGGATCGCCGCAAATGCATCGGGCAGAATGTCGTCCAGCGTCTCGCCTGCTGCCAGTCTGCTCTTGAGAATCGCGGTCGTGCCGCGCAGCTCCTCGTCGCTCATAGCGGCGTACTTGGGAGCCAGGGATTCAATATGATCGGCAATTTTGCGGATCTGCTTTAACTGTCGGTCACTGTAGGTGCCGAAAATTTTGGTAATAAGACTCATATATATTCCTCCGAAACACATATTATCGCATTATATTCCCCTTATTATATACCATAAAATACTGTAAAGGATAAAATATTTGTAAATTTTCAAAGAATACTTGAAAAAATGCCCCAAAATCGCTATAATAATGGCAAGACCACGAAAGGATTTCCCTATTATGAAGCATATACACATCGTTCTCCATCAGCCCGAGATCCCGCAGAATACGGGCAACATTGCGCGCACCTGCGCAGCAACGGGTGCGTCGCTGCACCTCATTCGCCCCATGGGCTTTACCGTGACCGACAAGCACCTCAAGCGCGCGGGACTGGATTACTGGGACAAGCTGGACATTACCTACTACGACGGGCTGGACGATTTTTACGCCAAGCACCCGGATGCCAAGGTGTACTATTTCTCCACCAAGGCGAAATACAATTACGCCGAGGTCGAGTACCCCGATGACGTATATCTGATGTTCGGCAAGGAGACCAAGGGACTGCCCGAGGAGCTGCTTGCCGCGCACCCCGACGATTGCGTGCGCATTCCCATGCGCCAGACGCTGCGCTCGCTCAACCTTTCCAACTCGGTTGCCATTGCGGTGTACGAGGTGCTGCGCCAAGATGATTTTGCGCAGCTGCAGACCGAGGGCGAGCTGACGCAATTCACGTGGGGAGACCACCAATTTTAACAAGTCGTAGGGGCGATTCGCAAAACGCCCGTACATTTACTCGTTTTTAATTCGCGGGCGATTCGCAAGTCGCCCCTACGTAAAAAGGATTGATATGAATCATATAAACACACAAAAACAAAAGGTCTGCGTTGCCATGAGCGGCGGCGTGGACAGCGCGGTGACTGCCCTGCTTTGCATAGAGGCAGGCATGGATGCCGCAGGCTGCACCATGAAACTGTGGCGCCCCGATCCCGCGCAGGTGGGCGGTCGCGTTTGCGGCTCGGACAAGGACGTGCTGGACGCACGCACGGTCTGCGACCATCTAGGCATTGCGCACACCGTGCTGGACTATGGCACGCGCTTTGACCAGACGGTCATTCGTGACTTTATTGAGGAATACCAAAGCTGCCGCACGCCCAACCCTTGCACGGTCTGCAACCGCTGCCTGAAATTCGGGGCGCTGCTGGAATCCGCCACCGCAATGGGCTTTGACAAGATCGCAACCGGGCATTACGCACGCATAGAACAAGCCGAAAACGGCAGATATCTGCTCAAAAAAGCGGCTGACCCAACCAAGGACCAGACCTATTTTCTCTGGCAGCTGACCCAGGATCAGCTTGCGCACACGCTCTTCCCGCTTGGCGGCATGACAAAAGCCCAGGCAAGAGAGATTGCCGAGCGGCACGGGCTTTGCAACGCACACAAGAGCGACAGCCAGGACATTTGCTTTGTGCCCGACGGTGACTACGCCGCGTTTATTACACAAAAAACGGGGGCAACCTACCCCCGCGGCAATTTTGTGGATGAGGACGGCAGAGTGCTTGGACAGCACGCAGGCATCATCCGCTATACGGTCGGACAACGCAAGGGGCTTGGCATTGCCCTGGGAGAGCCCATGTACGTCAAGAGCAAGAACGCTGCCGACAACACGGTCACGCTTTGCAAAAACGAAGCACTTTTCACCACTCACCTGGATGCCGACCGCATCAATCTGATCGCCGTGGAATCGCTGGACGCGCCCATCCGCGCCCAGGTCAAGATCCGCTATGCGCACGCCGCTGCCGCGGCAACCGTAACGCAAACGGGCAAGGATTCCCTGCACGTGGAATTTGATGCGCCGCAGCGCGCCGTCGCGCCCGGGCAATCGGTGGTCATTTACGATGGCGATACCGTCATCGGTGGCGGTATTATCCGATAAAATGCATAAAAAAAGCGCAGCCTTGACGGCTGCGCTTTTATGTTATGCAAATCAGTTGATGGAATCCAGATATACAACAATGATGTCGCCGCTCTTTACGGTCTGTACGTACATGGGGTTATCCAGATTGTTCTCGCCGTTGAGCGCGTAGGTCCAGAACTCGCCCTTGCCTGCGGTCTTGCTGCCGATCTTGGTAACAACCTGCTGAGAATCATCCTGGAACTCAATGGTCAGCTCGTAGAACTCGCAAACGTCGATCAGAACCTCAGTAACGGTAGGCTCCTTGTCGCCAACCTTGTCGTAGGTGTAAACGTACTCAGCGTCCTGAGCCAGAATATCACTATCCTTATCCGTGCCTGCCTTAATGGTAAACTTGACGTTCACGTTGGTCTTAACAGCCTCGGGCTCCTTTTCGTCACAAGCAACCATGACGCAGCCGATCATCAGAATAGCCAGTACCAGTGCCAATACTCTGTAAAGTTTCATTGCAATATCTCCTTTGCATTTTTTAAATACATGTTTATTATACTGCATAAATCCACGTTTGTCAACTGTTTTTTTGCACAAATTACACACCCAAGATGCAGATCAGCTGCAAAATCAGCATGTAGAGCAGCCAAAGCACGTGCAGCCATACGACCGCCGCGGCAGACGCCGCACTTCCCTGCCAGCTCACAGCGCACAGCACGGCGCACGCAATGCACGCCACAATCACGCCCAGCGCAAGCAGCGCATTGCAGCGTACAAAGTACACGGGATACCACAAGGATCCCACGCCAAGCATCAGCAAAAGGAAAAACGCGCCGCGCCAGGCGGCAACGCTGCTTCTGCCGTGCGCACGCAGTACCGCGCCAAGAGCAGCCCCCAGCGCGAAATACCAAAGCGTCCACAAAAGCCCCATCAGCCACACGGGCGGCACCAAGTTCCGTATGCCCAGCTGCGTCAGCGCCGGATTGGGACTTCCCCACCAAAGCCGCACGCAAATGCCGCCAAGCGCCACAATACCACCCACCGCCAAGGCGCAGCTCAGCGTGCTGTTATTCGATTTTCCACTCACGTTCATCACCCCGTAAAGGATATGCGCCCAGGGTCGGATTTAGACCTTGGGCGCGCTATCAGGAGGACTCGGATTCGGACTCTATTTCAGGCTCGGTTTCGGACCGGTCATGCACGTGTGCGGGACAGGGCTCTGTTTTGGAGGGCGTGGCGTACCAAGTGCCGCGGTATTCCCCCTCGCCGGGTGGCATATCCCATACAAAATACGGTGCATCTTTGACATATACCTCATGCAAAAAGCTTCGCGCACCGCGCAACAGCCCCGCGTCACGCACCACCTCGGGCGGGCAATCCGCGCACGCTATACCGCCAAACAGCGTGTCATACGGCACCAGCACGTGCGCGTGACAGGCAAAGTCGGGTGCGTTGTCAAGCGTAAAATAGCCCACTCTTTCGCGCGTGCCGCGCAGATCACACGTGCAGGCATAGCCGGGCAGACATCCCGAATCGGCACAGTACGCCATGCGGTGCACGGTAGTGGGCAAGGCAAATTCGGTGGCAGCTTCATCAAAAACACCCGCATCATACAGGCGCGTCATGACCGCATCCCACACCGCAATGCTGACGTTATCCGCAATGCCCTCGTGCCCGGCGGGATAGTCAAAGCCCGTCCACACGCCGCCCAGTACCGCAGGGGTATAGCCCACGAATAAGCGATCCACACCGCGCTGCGTGGTGCCCGTTTTGCCGGCAACCTCTACACGATCCGCAAGACATATCTTGCGCTTCGCGGTGCCCTCTAGCACCACACCCTGCAAAAGCTTTGTCATAATGGCAGCGTTCTCGGGGCGCAGCACCTCGCGCGCCTTGACCGTGTTGGAAAGGAGCAGCTCGCCCTCGGCGTTGGTGACGTGATAATAGGAGCGCGAGGTCTTGTATGCGCCCCCGAAAAATACGGTGTACGCATCGGTCAGCTCGCGCAAAGTCACGCCGCGCTCCAGCTGTCCCAACGCAAGACCTGCCTGTGTGTCGTCGTGCGCGCTAAGTGAGGTCATGCCCAGCTGCTCGCACAAAAACGCCAAGGAATTGCCCCTGCCCACCTGCTCCAGCACCTGAACTGCCACGGTATTGACTGAATCCGCCACCGCAGTTGCCACGTCGGTCAGCCCGTGATAGGCAAAATGCGCGTTGCGAGGCCAGGGCTTCTCCCCTTCAAAGCGCACGGGCACGTCGTCGTACACGCTGCCCCAATGGAGCAAGCCGCGCTCCAGGGCGGGCGCGTAGACCGAGAGCGGCTTGATGGCGGAGCCGGGCTGCACGCACACATCGGTGGCGTAATTCTGCACGCGGTTGGCGCGCTTTTTGCCCCACGCGCCCGCCACGCCAAGCACGTCACCCGTAGCCGGATCCATGATGATCATGCACGCGCGCTCGTCGGCGGCAAAGATCTTCGTTTCGGAAAAATATTGCTCCACGACATGCTGCACGCGCTCGTCCATGGCGGTATAGATACGCAAGCCGCCGTTGTACACCAAGGCGCTTGCCGCGGCGCGGCTGTAGCCGTATTTTGCGCAAAGATCGCGCACCACGTCCTCCACCACCATGTCCTCATACCAGGACGCAACGCGCCCCGTATGCCTCGCCTTGTTGCAAAAGGTCAGCGGCTGCGCGGCGAGCGCGTATGCGTCCTCGTCCATATACCCCTGCTCCAGCATGCAGCTCAAAATCAGCTGCCTGCGCTGCTCGTTTTGCTCGGGATGGGTCAAGGGATTGTAGCGCGCAGGGTTGTTGGTAATGGCGGCAATCGATGCGCACTCGCCCGCCGTCAGCTCGGAGACCGATTTGCCGAAATAATATTGCGCGGCAGCGCCCACGCCACGGCAGCCGTCCGCAAAATTGATGACGTTGAGGTACATTTCCAGTATTTCGCGCTTGCCCGCGCGCGTCTCCAGATCCAAGGCGCAAAACATCTCGGTCAGCTTGCGGTCAATGCTCACGCGATCGTCTCCCGTCAGGTTTTTGACCAGCTGCTGCGTAATGGTGGAGGCGCCGAACGATTTGCCTCCCTGCCCCGTCACGTGCTTTTTCAGATACGCCAGCGCCGCCTCACCCGTGCGCAGAAAATCCACGCCATGGTGCTCCCAGAAGCGCTTGTCCTCAATGGCAACAAAGGCATCGATCATGGCACGCGGAATGCTTTCTATGGGCGCATATTCGTAAAGCGTGCCACCGCCGCACAAAGCGCCCAGCTCGTAAGCCTTTCCCTCTCTTGCCGCGCGGTCGGTAAAATCGTAGGCATACAAACGCGACGTGCCACCCGAGCGCGCGATCTGCAAAAGCGCATCATCCACGCGGCTGTCCGCATAGGGGCGCAGCGCCACGTACGCCGCAACCGCGCCCAGCGTCAGCGCGGCAGCCAGCAAGCACGCCGTGATCCTCCAAAATCGTTTCACTCTATCCCTCTTTTTTGGTACGTATTTGCATAGATCGGGCAACTCTTGCAAAAAATACTTGTACCATGAAAAAAGCGAGGTACAAGCATGAAACACTTAAAAATTGCCTTTAGCATTTTGCTATGCGTTACTATTTTGTCTGTGGGAGCATCGGTCGTATGCGCGGTGATTGCAGGCAACACCGCCGAATCCTTCCGCGATTACCGCTCCTCAGTCATCACCACCTTAAGCTCCCTGCATGGCCAGTTAACTTCCTCCAAGCAAGCCTTCACCGAGGCGCTTGCACGGCTGGACGGCTTGCAAAATGAAAACGAAACCACCGCCCCCGACACGGAATTGACCGAGCCCGAAACCGAAACTGATACCGAAACCGAAAGCCAAAGCATCAAGCAGCCCCAGGCATCGCCCGAAACAGACGCGCCCGCCGTCCTGTTTACCGCGCGCGAGGTAAACGGCCGCGTCTGCATTTTTGATGCAAACGGCGCATTGGTGCGCACGCTGGGCGTTCCCGTTGCCACCCTGCCCCGCGCCGACCGTCGGCAGTTAGCAGTCGGCATCGCGATCAATTCGGAGCAGGAGCTGCTCTCTCTCATCGAGGATTTTTCGGGGTAACATTAAAAAAAGGCAGCCCGATTGGGGCTGCAAAAATAGCGGAATAAAATAGGAAATGGGCTGTTTCTTGTGAGACAGCCCTTTTTCCAAGAATAAAAATTTGGTTGCCGTAGGCGCGGATGACCAATGGTCGCCCCTACAGTCACTCGGGATTTGGATAATCAAAATCCCAACGGACAATGTAGGGGCGACCATTGGTCGTCCGTGCCGGTGGCAACTACTTATTTTGCGAATTTCTCCGCTAATTCCGCTACCCCAAGGGGCTGACTTTATTTATTTGAGATTTGCAATAACTACTCCTCTACGTACACCACAAGCGGCGTCAGCTGCTCCCTGATCTCATCGGGCATTTGTATGCTCTCCCATTCCTCGGGCGTGCCCAAATAGCGGATCTGGCGCAAATTGACACAGAGATAAAACGCGTTTTCTCCGATGCTTGCAACAGAGCTTGGCAGCGTCACCGATTCCAAAAAGATACATTGGTGAAACATTCTTGCGGGGATCTCGGTCATGCCACTCGACAGCTTGACGGCTCTTGCATTTAGGCAATCGGAAAACGCCATCTCCCCTACGTAGGTAACGCTATCGGGCAAAAAGATCCACTCCAGCCCTGTTCCCCAAAAAGCCCCCTCATCAATGAGACCGAGCGAATTGGGAAACTCAATTTCTTTGAGCGCAGGAGTACCGTCAAAAGCATACTGCCCAATACTGCCAAGTCCTTTTGCAAGCTCTACCGTTTGCAAATTTTCGCAATGACGGAATGCATTATCTCCGATCTCTACGACAGACGATGGAACAGACAGGAGCACAACAGTCCTGTCGCTTTCAAACGCGCTCTCGTCAATCGCAACCACGGCATCTCCGTTATACGTAGGCGGAATGCGCACGTGCGTATCGGTACAACTTCCCCTGCCGGTCACCACGTAAACGATGCTGCCATCCTCAACCCGTTGCCGATAGGTCAAGCCTTCGGACCATTCCCCATCGGGAATTTCGTCGGTTTCAGCGGGCTCGGTCTCTGCTTGCGTGGTCTCGTTGGTTTCACGCCCACCGTCAGTGGTCTGCTCCTCGGGCATGGGCGTACTCTGCTCGGTCAGCTCTCCGCCGCCCAAATTCTCGCGCAATGCTGCAATAAAGCCGCCAAGCGCGTGCTTGGTGTCGTCGTCCAGTATTGATGAGAGGATATTATCGTCCTCGGTCAGCATAATCTGCGCCAAATGCAGCACAGTACCGTCAAATTCGGGGTAATTTTGCTCCACGTATTGTAAGGTGACCGTAGCTCCCACCATGCCTGCTCCCGCCGTACCCAAGGTCAGCACAATCGCAATGGCAGCCGCAATCAGCGCAACGCGGAAGAGGGGCTTTTGGCGAAGCGGCACAGGAGCTTCGGCACGCTCGATCAGATCAAAATCGATCTCGCTCATCGCCTCAAACAAAAACTGATTGGTCATTGCACGTAGCCCTCCTCTTCCAAGAAGATTTTGAGCTTCAGTCTGGTACGGGAAAGGATCTTGAAGACGTTGGCGGGCGTGATGCCGTACCGCTTGGCAATGTCCTCCACGCTGTCCACGTGGTAATAACGGCGAATGAACACGTTGCAATCTCGCTCGGGCAGCTCTCGCAAAAAGCGATTGAACAGCTGCGCAAATTCCAGCCGCTCGTAATAGCTGCCAACGTCCTCGCCGGGAGCAGCCACCTCGGCAAGCTCGTCCAACGCCAGCTCCACCTGCCCACCGCCACGCTTTTCGCGCCGCTTTTGCTTGTAGCGGTTAATGGAAAGATTGCGCGTCACGCGCCCTACGTAGGTTTTGAGCACGTCGGGGCATGCGGGAGGAATGGAATTCCAGGTCACCAGCCAGGTGTCGTTGACGCATTCCTCACTATCCTGCATATTCTGCAGGATTCTTTGCGCAATGCCCAGGCAATACGTGCCGTACTTCTGCTGCGTGATGGCAACGGCTCGCTCATCACGCGCATTGTAAAGCGCAATGATCTCCTGATCCTTCATTCCATTCCCTTCTTTCCCATTCGGTCTTTCTCCGAAAGCAGCCTGCGCAGCATTTTCTTGGCGCGGAAAATTCTTCCGTTGACCACATTTTGCCCAACGCCCAGCGCATCTGCAATTTCGATATTCTTTTTGTTTTCGTAATATTTCAGCCAAATGACCTCACGATAATGCGGCTCCAGCGCCTCCACCGCACGGCGCACGTCTGCGGAGTTTTCCTCCCTGACCATCAGCAAGGCAAGATCACATTCGCATGCGTCCATCACCAAATCCGTATCCGCTCCGTCCGAGAGCAGCGCGTTTCGGCGTTTCTTTTTGTGGTAGTGATTGATGACCACGTTGCGCGTATACACGTGAATGAGCGCGGCGGTGGCATCGGCTTGCGGCTGGGCAAACACCTCGGCGTTCAGGCAAACGCGATAAAATGCCTCCTGCACCGCGTCCTCCGCATCCTGGCGGTTGCGCAACACGGCATATGCCTTTTGGTACATCTGATCGTAATATCTTTCATAGATCAAGGTCAGGGTCTTGCGTTGCTCTGCCGACAGGTCAGGCAAGGCTTTGCGGTCGGTTTTATGCATGACGTGCTTCCTTTCCAAAAAAACTTCTCTACTTACATACACAACTTTTTTGTGATTTTTTGACAGCGTTCGAAAAACTTTTTGGAAAATTACACGCATGCCTATCCTCTATAACAAGACAAGCTTTGCAGAAATTCGCGAATTTTGAAAATTACTAAAAAAATTCCGGGGCGTTTGCTTGTTTTGCAGACGCCCCGTGCAGTTTATTTGTAGATCACGTTGTCCTTACCCAGCAGGTCGATCAGCTGCTGCATGACAAAGGGTGAGAGCGCAATTCCCTTGGCGTGCGGCTCGTACGCCTTGGTGGCGCTGTTGTAGAACACCAGCGGCACTAAGATGCCCTCGTCAAAGATCTCGGCAAGGTTGAGTGCCTTGCGGTACGGGATGCCCTGGGTATCAGGCACGCGCAGGTACAGCTTTTTGGGCTTTTGGGCAGGTGCGGATGGACGGGCGGATATGGAATCCGTCCCTACGTTGCGAGGATCCGATTGACGGACAGATGCAGAATCCGACACGGCGGGGGCTTTTTTGGGGGTGTAATGCTCGTCGTCCACCAGCTCCGCTGCCGTACCGATCAGCACCTTGACCTCGTCCTCGCGCACCGAGAGGTTGCCCTCTACGTACAAAGCGTTATCCAGTCTGACCAGGTGTCCAAGGCTTTCGTAGGTCTTGGCGAACATCAGGCATTCGATCTCTCCCGTGCGATCCTCCAAGGTAAAGAACGCCATGCGCTGGTCATTCTTGGTGGTCTTGGTGGTCACCGCCGTGATCACACCCGCAATGCGCACGCGTGCGCGGTCGGGCAAGGTGGCACCGTCCTCATCGGTCAGCTCCGCAATATCCACGGTGCGCATATCGGAAATGCACTTATCATAGCCGTCCAGCAAATGACCCGAGAAATACATGCCCGAGGCATCCTTTTCCAGCATCAGCTTTTCGCGCTTGGTATATTCGGGAATATTCGGGTAGGAGAATGCGGTCTTGGCTCTGACCTCAGGCACCATGCTGAACATATCCAGCTGCCCTGCCACGTTGTCGCGATTCTTCTGCGACACGGTATCGATGATCTGCTCGTACACCGAAAGCAGTCTGGAGCGGTACACACCCAGCGCATCAAACGAGCCCGCCTTGATCAGCGCTTCGATCATGCGCTTGTTCATGTCCTTACCCGACATGCGCTCCACAAAATCCTCAAACGAGGCAAAGGGATGCCCTTCTCTTTCGCGGCAGAGAGAGAGCACAAACTGACCGCCCACGTTTTTGAGCGCCAGCAAGCCAAAGCGAATGGTATTATCCTTGCCGTGGAAGTCGGCACGGCTGTGGTTAATATCGGGCGGCAGCACCGAAATGCCGCGCTTATTGCACTCGCCAATGTACTCCGCGATCTTGACCTGATTGCCAAGCACGCTGGTCAGCAGTGCCGAGAAATATTCACAGGGATAATGCGCCTTTAAGTACGCGGTGCGATAGGAAAGCACGGCATAAGCCGCCGCATGCGACTTGTTAAAGGCGTAATTTGCAAAGTTTGCAAGGTCGTCAAACAGCTTGGTAGCGGTCCCCGCGTCCACGCCGCGCGCGTCTGCACCCGCAATAAAGCTGGCACGCTCCGCCTCCAGCACGTCCGCTTTTTTCTTGGACATGGCGCGGCGCACAATGTCTGCGTGTCCAAAGCTATATCCCGCCACCTCGCGGAAGATGCGCATGACCTGCTCCTGGTAGACCGCGCAGCCGTAGGTCTCCTTTAAAATGGGTTCCAAGAGCGGCGTGTCGTAGACGATCCTGGCGGGATCGTGACGGCACTCGATATAGCGCGGGATCGACTCCATAGGTCCGGGTCGGTACAGCGCAATGACCGCAATGATGTCCTGGAAGCACTCGGGGCGCAGCTGCATGAGCACCTGCTTGATGCCTGCGGACTCCAGCTGGAAGATGCCCGAGGTATTGCCCTTGGACAAAAGCGCAAAGGTATCCTTATCGTCGTACGGCACGCGCTCAATGTCAAAATCGGGGCAGGATTCACGGATCTGCCTTTGCGCGTCGTTGATAATGGTCAGATAGCGCAAGCCAAGGAAGTCGAATTTCAGTAAGCCGAGGTTTGCCACGGTGTCCATATCAAACTGCGTGACCACCGTGCCGTTGCTGTGCGCTAAGGGCACGTACTTGCTAACGGGCTTGTCGGTAATCACAATGCCCGCGGCATGCACCGAAACGTTACGCGGCATGCCCTCCAGCGCCATGGCGGTGTCGATCAGCTCACGGTTTTTCTCGGAATCGTTGTAAAGCGCCTTAAGCTCGGGCATCTTGAGCGCATGCTCCAGCGTAATACCAAGCTCGGCAGGCACCGCCTTTGCCACCACATCCACGTCGGCATACGGCATGCCCATGGCTCTGCCGCAGTCGCGGATGGCGGCACGCGCAGCCAGCGTACCAAAGGTAATGATCTGCGAGACGTGCTCTCGTCCGTAGCGCTTTGCCACGTAGTCGATCACCTCGTCGCGGCGATTGTAGCAAAAGTCAATATCAATATCGGGCATGCTGACGCGCTCGGGATTGAGGAATCGCTCAAAGAGCAGATCGTAGCGGATCGAATCCACGTCGGTAATGCCAAGCGCATACGCCACCAGCGAGCCCGCGCCCGAGCCTCTGCCGGGTCCCACGGGAATGCCGCGGCTCTTGGCAAAGCCCACGTAGTCCTGCACGATCAGAAAATAGTCGGCATAGCCCATCTGCACAATCACGTCCAGCTCGTAGGCAATGCGCTCGCGATATGTCTGCTCGGAAAACTCGTCAAAGGTGATCTGCCCCTTTGCTACGCGGGCTGCAAAGCCGCGCTCGGCAAGCTCGCGCAAATACGTCACCGAATCCATGCCATCGGGGCACGGGAACTTGGGCAGATAAAGCGTGTTAAAATCAAAGTCGACCCGGCAACGGTCGGCAATGCGCACGGTATTCTCCAATGCGCCCTCATACTGTCCGAACAGCATGCGCATCTCGTGCGTGTCCTTATAATAAAACTCATCGGTCTCAAAGCCGATGGGTCTGCCATCCTCAATCGACGAGTTGGTTTGAATGCACATTAAGATCGCCTGTGTAGCGGCATCGCGGCGGCGCAGGTAATGGCAATCGTTGGTTGCCACCACGCCAAGTCCCAGCTCGCGAGAAAGCGAATACAGCTGCGGCAGGATCTGCTTTTGCTCCACCAAGCCGTGATTTTGCAGCTCGATAAAGAAATTCTCCTTACCAAAGATCTGCGCATATTCCAGCGCTGCAGCCTTGGCAGCGGCATAATCCCCTGCCGAGAGCTTGCGCGGGATCTTACCCGCCAGGCACGCGGAAAGCGCGATCAAGCCGCCCGAGTGCTTGCGAAGCAGCTCGGCATCCACGCGCGGCTTGCCGTAAAAGCCCTCGGTAAAGCCGGCAGACACCAGCGTGATCAGGTTTTGATATCCCTCGTTGCTCTCGCAAAGCAGCACCAGGTGGTCAGCTCCCGCCTCTGCGGTTTTGGTTTTTTCAAAGCGCGAGGAATGCGCCACGTAGACCTCACAGCCAATAATGGGCTTGATGTCCGCCTTCCGGCAAGCCTTATAAAACTCCACCACGCCGTACATTGCGCCGTGGTCGGTAATGGCAACCGCGTGGTGGCCGCATTCGGCAGCGCGCGCGGGAATGTCCCCAATACGGCATGCGCCGTCAAGGAGGCTGTATTCACTATGCAAGTGCAAGTGTACAAACTCGTGAGCCATGAGATCTCCTTTCCTCAATCGGGCAGCTCGGCTGCCAGATCGATCAATTTCTGTAATCTGTGGTTGAGCCCCGATTTGGTAATGGGGGGCACGTGCGCCTCGGCAAGCTCGCCAAGGGAAACGTTTTGGTGACGCTGACGCAGCATGGCGGTCTCCTGCAGCGAATCGGGCAGCTTGGCAAGCTCGCCATAGCGCTCCAGCTTTTCAATCGCCGCAATCTGCTTGCGCGCAGCCATGACGTATTTGCTGATATTTCCCGTATCGCAGTTGGTCACACGGTTCTCGTTTCCGCGGATCTCGCGTTCGATCTTTTTATTAAGCAGCTCAAAGACCATAGTGCTGCTGCCCAAAAGGGTCAGCACGTCCTCGACTCCTTGGCTGTTTTTGATATACACGCCAACCGTTTTGCCACGCGCGACAAGCCCCATGGCAGCTCCCTGCTCGGAAAGCATTGCCTGCAATCCAAGAGCACGAGCCAAGGTCGGGCATTTGATCTCCAGATGCGAGCCGGTGGCGGGGTCGGAAACCGTGCCGCATGCGCAAAACGCGCCGCGCAAAAAGGCAGACACACAGCCATCGCACTTACAAAGCGCGGAAAAATCGGCACATTCGCCCGCATCCCAGGCATCAATCGCAGCGGCAGACTTAACGGAAGCAAAACGCACCTCCATGCCGCGCGCCTTGCCCGATGCGTATGGGGCAAGCTCGGCAGCTCTGCCGAAATGCCGCTTGATCTCACCCACCGCATGCTCGGCAAACGCCGCAGGAACACGGAAGATCACCTGCTCCCCCTCGGCGCACGCGCCCAGCATCAGCCCGTGCAAATACGCCTTGCGGCAGCACATGGGCTTGATCTGCAGCTCCTGCAATTCTTGTTTTACTTGATCGGAAAACGACATATCAATCCTCAATATACTCAAATTCACATTCCAAGCGTACGCCGGACGTTTCATATACGCGCTGCTTGATGATCTCCACCAAAGCAAGCACGTCCGCAGCGGTCGCGCCGCCGTCGTTGACTACAAAGCCCGCGTGCTTTTCGGACACCACAGCACCGCCCACGCGCGTGCCCTTAAGTCCTGCATCCTCGATCAGCTTGCCTGCAAAATAGCCCTCGGGGCGCTTGAAGGTACTGCCCGCGCTGGGGAAATTCAGGGGCTGCTTTTCGCGGCGCGATTGCAGCTGCTCCTTGACCCTTTGCACAATCTCGTCTGCATTGCCGCGAGAGAGCGCAAAGCGGCTGGAAAGCACGATATATTCGGGGTGACCGGCAAAAATACTGTGTCTGTAAGAAAACTCGTGTGCGGCTGCTTCCAGGGTAAAGGTGCGGTTGTGCGCCGTGTCGTAGCATTCGCTGGACACAAGCACGTCAGAGATCTGTCCGCCGTATGCGCCTGCGTTCATGTACACGCCGCCGCCCACCGTGCCGGGAATACCGCAGCCAAACGAAAAGCCCTCAAAGCCCTGCTTGCAGGCATCGTTGCACACGCGCGCAAGGCTTGCGCCGCTCTGCGCTACCAGCGCGTCCGCGTCAAAGCGAAATTGCTTCATTTCGGTGGTAAAGATCAGCACGCCGCGGTATCCCGCATCCGAAAACAGCACGTTTGAGCCGTTGCCTACCACCTTGTATTTCAGCCCGCTCTGCGCAAGCATGGCAAGCTGCAGGGTAAACTGCTCGGTCGTAGTGGGAAACAGCACAAGATCCGCCTTGCCTCCAATGCGAAAGGTAGAATACTCACAAAGCGGCAGATCGGATTTGACAGGAATACGCGCCCCACGGCATTGCGCCAGAAAGGCTTTTTTCAACGCTTCGTTCATACGATTCCCTTCTCTGCTAAAGCAAGCAGCTGTGCCAGGTCGGAAATGACGTACGTAGGGGTAATGTCGGCAGACAGCGGCTTGCCCTTGGGGTTATACCAGCAGGTATCGATCCCTGCATTGATGCCACCCTGAATGTCCGAGGTCAGCGAATCGCCCACCACTAGCGTGGTCGCGGGATCAAAATCGGGAATATCTGCCGTCACCGCATCAAAATAACGGATGTCGGGCTTCTCAAAGCCCACCACCTCGGAAATATAGGTCTTTTCAAAATACTTTGCCAAGGGGCAAGGGTCAAATCTGCCCTGTTGTACGCGCTTGTCGCCGTTGGTCACCACGTACATGCGGCACTTGGTGGCAAGCTCGGCGCACACCTTGAGCGCACCCTCGATCAGATAGGACTTGGTGGAGAGCGTTTGCAGATAATCAGCCGCCAGTGCCTTGGGGTCTGCTTCAAGACCCGTGCGAGCGCAGAATGCCTCAAATCTCTTCCACATCAGCACCTTTTTCTCAATCTCACCGCGCTCCAGCATCTTCCAATGCGCATCGTTGACCTCGGAATAGATGGCAATGGTCTTGTCGTCATTCGGCAGCCCGAAATGTGCAAAGGTCTCGGCTATGGCATCGTGCTCGGATCTCGTAAAATCCAGCAGCGTATTGTCCGCATCCATCAAAAGCGTGTTGTATCTCAAAGGAAAATCCTCCGTAAAACTATATTCTGTTATATTATACTATAAATACGTGGGGATTGCAATACCGGATTTTGAAATTCCCAGATATTTGTATGAATATTCTGCTGTTACGATGCGTAGGGGCGATCTGTGATCGCCCGCGGGCGACCGCAGGTCGCCCCCACGGTAATATGCATTTAGATGAACATGCTTAAAACCCAAACCACTCAAGTAACGGATAGAAATCATAAAGCGGCTGAAAGCCAACCGCACGGTAAGGATATAGATCCTCTTGATCCTCGTACCCGGGCAGATCGTGTGCGATTAAGGTCACGTTGCCGTTATGGTTGGTGAAAACAATGGTATCGCACCGCGAAGTTTCGGTGCCGTAAGATGATGGTCCTCTGTCACCGTAGGGCGCATAGGTCAGCTCCAATCGGAAATCCGCTCCCATTACGTCCTCTTCAATATCGGCGATAGACAAGAGACCCTGCGTATATGAACATTTGGAATAATATGCGCAGTTGTTAAAGAAATTGGTCAATGCGATCAATCTGGAATCATTTGGGGCGATCGTGATGGTTTGTCCGTCCTTGTAAAGCGTTGCGGTCAAGGGCGCACCGTGTGTATCGGGATATGTCTCGTAGCGATCGGTGGGAATATTTGCTGCTACTGCCGCAAATTGCGCTTGGCTAAGCATCGCATCGGTTTCATTGACGTCAAAATAAGCAACAGAAGAAAAATCTTCACTCACAATAAGCGTTTCACGCTCCGTGGATGTGCCATCGGGTTGATTGCCTGACATTTGACACCCTGCCAGCGTTGCTGCGAGGATCAATGAAACACCACACAAGGATAATTTTTTGAACATACGCTTCTTCCTTTCTGCATTGCACAATTCGTTTATCTTAGTATAATATAAAAGTTCCATAATGTCAACCGGTTCTGTATCTACACTCAATATAACAACCGACGCGCACGGAAATTTGCGTAACGTCAAAAATATTCAAAAACCCCTTGCATTTCGGTGCGTTTTGCGGGATAGTGTATTTTGATATTGCAATTCATTTTTTATCCCGTAATTGACTTTTTGACGGCAGATATGATATAATAACAAAAAAGGAGGTGCGGAACATGCATACGGAATACATTCTCACCGAGGGATTATTTTTTGTTGGAAACGGCAAGGTCGCCATGGGCGGCTCGGGCGCAGATATCGTACAGCTGTTTGCTCCCTGCTATTCGATGCCCGGCATCATGAGCCTGCGTGCGTCCGACCAGTCAATAGTTGCTCTGAACCATCGCATTCGCGGTTCTGCCTGCTACGTCACAACGCTGTGTGCGCAGGGCAAGGAAATCGGTACTCTCACCGACTTTTCGCACCCTACCCTGCCCGTATTTATCCGCCGATTTTCGCTGGCGCAACCGATTGACTTTTTGCTGGATTCTCCCTTTGTGCCGATCGATATCAGCGCAGTATTTGACGGTGCAAAGGCGCGGCTTTTTGAAATTCCCGAGGGCACTGTGGTATTCTCTCAATCCAAAACCGACAAGGATGCTTATTGCAGTCTCTTGCTCTCAGATAGCTGTACGGTCAACGGACGACAGATCACCTTTCCCGCGGGAGACTCTCATTTGATATTCGTGGGCGGTGACTTTGGTGCATGCGGAACCGACAGCTATGCCTGCTGCATGGATCTCTCAGCACAGATGCTCGGAGCGGATCTCGACGCGATCAAGCGCGACTTTTTTGCACATTGGCAGGATATTTTGAGTCAAATCCGCGTCGACGACAGCGTTTTGGGGGCAGATTTCAATGTGCGCGAGCTGATCGAGGCGGTTGCCGTTGCGCTGATCACCCAGACCGCCGACCAGGGCGGCGTGATCGCGGGCTCGTTTTATCACCTTGCCTACGGCAGAGATATGTACGGAGTGTTCCGCGGATATATGGCACTTGGACTGCACGAATATGCCAAGCGCATGATCTGCTACATGACAGACGTTTTTCGCCAAAAGGGATACATGCCCAATGCCTCGGGGCTTGGCATGTCCTGCTCGCACCGCCACGAAAACGACGAGGTGGAGCAGACAGGCTACTATCTGCTGGAGCTTTTGGAATACATCCGCGCAACAGGTGACGTGTCCTTTCTTGCCGAGCGCATGGACTACGCGCGCTATCTGCTCTCAGCACAGCAACAGCACCTGTGTGACGGCATGATTCCCTTCAACGGAGATGAGACATATATTGCTGGAGGTATCTTTCCGCGAAGCGGCATCGATCACGGCTCGATGGAGGCCACGGCTCTCTATATCACCAGTACGCTGGCTCTGCTTGAGATATGCGAGACGCACGGCCTGATGACGCACGAAAACGTCACCGCACACCGCGCTCCCGCACTCAAAGCGGCGATGCTGTTTTCCGAGAATTTTATTTCCGAGAATACGGTATACGTCAATAATCCCGGTCGCGTACAGCATGCACAGATCCCCGTCTACAGACACGGCGTATGTCTTGGTTGCTCGCGCATGACCAATCTTTTGCGCGATGCCAAAGATACATTTCTCTGCTCCGGCTGCTTTGGCAAGATCACGGTGCCGCCCTGCACCGAGAGATATAGCCTTGATTGCGCTATCTGGATGTCGGTATTTGCGGGCAGCACGCTGTTACCTGCACAGCTCATCCGTACCGCGATCGAAGCAAGTGTCGCTCGCATAAGGCAGAGCGAATACGGAAAACACAATCCCGATAACACTGTGGGATATGAATACGGTGTGATCCTTTACGCACTGGCAAAGTACGTTCCCGCAGAACAGTTGGGCGCTTATGCCGATTTGTTGCGTGAGTTATTGGACGACCGCGTCCGCGGCTCGGTCTGGACAGAATATTACCGCGCGGGGCTTCCCGCCGACGCCTCTTGTCCCTATAGACCGTGGGAAAGCGCCATCAATCTTTGCGGAATTATGGCGTACCTACAGGCACTTGACAACTAAATCCCCAAAAGAAAACAGGGAGTGCTTGCCCAACTTCTCATAAGGAAGTTGGGCAGTTTTATTCGCCTGCGGCGAGTTATATTGCTTCGCAGTGATATTCGGCTTATGCCGAGTGATATTTGCTTCGCAAGTTTTGGAGGCGAATAAAATATCACTGAAGCCGTAAGGCTTCAATATCACTATTGCGATAGCAATAATATCACTTCGACGAAGTCGGAATATCACTTGATTTAGTGACGGTTTAGGCGTATAATAATTGCAGAGGTGATTGAATTATGTCAAACAGCATTTTAAGAGATAAAACAAAGGAATTTGCCAAGAATATCGTTTTCCTCTGCCGTAATATGAAATCAG
>JAZRQR010000079.1:0-1708 GCA_045650025.1 Eubacteriales bacterium | reverse complement strand
GGGGAGGGGGACCGCGGAGTGAGCCTGCGAACGGGCGGTGGTGGGGGTTCCCATTTCACCGCTCCTTCACCAAAACGGATCGCAGATGCCACGCATTAGAAAAAGCCACCACGCAAAAACGTGGTGGCTAAAATTATTTCTTCGCTTATTTTGCAGCCCGACCAGAAGCAGTCTTTTTTTAATTCCACAAGCCCATACTGTCGATATACTCGGTCACCCGTGGCATAATGCCCTGGGCGTGGTGGCACAGAGTGGCTGTGCACAACGCCTTGACCTGCTCGGTGGCATTGGCGGGGCAAAGCGCCAGATCCGCTGCCTTCAGCATGGCAATATCGTTTTCCTGGTCACCGCAGGCAACCACAAAAAGCGTTTTGCCCTGCGCGGCGAATCGCTCACGCAATCTTTGCACGCCGCTTGCCTTGGTGCACCCATGGGTAGTCAGCTCCAAAAAGCGCGGACCCGATGCGGCATACTCAAACCGGTCACCAAAGCGCGCGATCAACTGCGGGCGCAGCGCGTCCAGCTGATCGGGCTCGGCGCGGAACACCAGCTTGAACCATTGCTCTGCAGGATTGCAGTGAGTCCAATGCTCGATCTCGGTCACGTGCGGAAAATCAAACGGGATGCGCTCGATCTCGCGCCGGATCGCCTCTCCCCTTCCGTCCGACATAAATCCGTCCGGCGTGACCACGCGGCAGCCCACGTCGGGCGCCTGCTCTCGCGCAAAAAGAGCAACCGCCAGCACGTCCTCGGTGGGCATGCTGACCGGATGCAGGCGCGTTCCGGTGGAAAAATCAAACAAATACGAGCCGTTTGCCACCACGGCAGGCAGGTTGCAGACGTGCGGCGTATCCGGCAGCACGCGCGCAATATTCTTGTGCATGCGCCCCGTGCCATACGTAAAATACCCGCCGCGTGCGCAAAAATCCTTGATGGCGCGCACGTTTTCGGGGTGCTCGACACCGCCTGCGGCAAGATACGTGCCGTCCAGATCGGTCACGATGGCAATGCTATCAAAATTCTTCTTAGTCATCTTGGCTCAAAATCTCCAAAAGCTTGGTCATCTCCTGCGGCAGCGGCGCCCGGAAATGCATGCGCTCGCCCGTGGTGGGATGGGTCAGGTGCAGCTCGCAGGCATGCAGGCACTGTCCGCAGATCAGCGACTTATGGCGCGCGCCGAAGGGCGTGTTGCCGCCTCCGTACACGTCGTCACCCAGCAGAGGGTGTCCCTTTGCCGCCATGTGCACGCGGATCTGGTGCGTTCTGCCCGTCTCCAGCTTGCATTCAATATACGTAAACGCGTTGCCCCATGCGGCTCTGCCCGAATACCTTTCCAGCACGCGGTAGTGCGTGACGGCATCGCGCGCCTCGCGGTCGGGATCACGAATGACCGCCATGCGCTTGCGGTCGGTGGGGTGTCTGCCGATGGGCAGATCGATGGTGCCCTCGTCCTCGCGGATATTGCCCACGCACACGGCACGGTAGATGCGGTGCGCGCTATGCTCCTTGATCTGCTCGGCTAAGTGCAAATGTGCGCGGTCGTTCTTGGCGACCACCAAAAGCCCGCTCGTATCCTTATCGATACGGTGCACGATGCCGGGGCGAATAACGCCTCCAACGCCCGAAAGAGACGTCCCACAATGATACAAGAGTGCATTGACAAGTGTGCCTGTGGGGTTGCCTGCGGCAGGATGCACCACCATGCCTT
>JAZRQR010000078.1:0-41239 GCA_045650025.1 Eubacteriales bacterium | reverse complement strand
GATCACATATTTCGGCTATGCCGAAATATGTGATCGCCCGTTTTGCTGCAATAACTTGCCCAGCGTTGTTATGATGTTTTTACGGATGCATGGCAATGCTATGTTTCATCCAATCCGCCGTCGCCTGCAAGCGGATTTGCCTTCATGGCTTGCTCCATGTCCTTGTTTGCCACGTGGGTGTAGATCTGCGTGGTGTTGAGCTGCTCGTGTCCGAGAATTTCCTTGAGAACGCGCACGTCCACCTCGCCTGATTGGTACATCAGGGTCGCCGCCGTGTGGCGCAGCTTATGCACCGAGTAATGCTTGGCACCCAAGCCCGCAAGATCGAGGTACTTGTAAACCGTATACTGAATGGTCTTAACGCTGATGCGCTGGCATCGCTCGCTCAAAAACAACGCTTTATCTGTGTTCTTGGCATATTTTTCCTGCGTACGCACCTGCATGTACTGAGCAAGCGCGGTGCGGCAAGCTTCGTTTAAGTAAATAATGCGCTCCTTGTTGCCCTTACCGATCACGCGCAGGGAACGGTACTCGCGGTCAAGATCTGGCAGGCTGATGCCGGAAAGCTCCGAAACACGCATGCCGCAGTTGAGAAACAGCGTGATCATGCACCAGTCTCGCACGCGGTTGGGGGAGGCGGTGTCGTTTTTAATGGCGTCCAGTAGAGCGTGGCATTCCTCCAAGGAAAGGTGCTTGGGCAGAGCCTTCTTCTTTTTTGGCGTTTCAATGTCGGCTGCGGGATTGGTCTCAAGCAGGTGACGCTTGACGGTCAGGTATTTGTAAAAAGCCTTGATAGCAGAAAGCTTGCGCGCCTTGGCAGCACCTGCATTTTGACGCACCGTGCCGGTATATACCAAAAACTCGTAAATACGATCCGTAGTAATGCCCTTGATATATGCAAGATCGATATGGGAAATATCGATCTTTTCAAAGTCTTCGCTATCCATGGCAATTTTCTGTTCCTTGGCAAGCAGGTAACGGAAAAACGTGCGCAGATCCGAAAGGTATTCGCTCACGGTTTTATCCGAGCAGCCCTGAATGACCGACTTGTACGACGCAAAATCGCGCAGCACAACAGGGAATTCCTCGATATTCACGGTGTAAGCCATAGTGTCACCTCTCTCTTTTTTAACATTCTATTACTATTATACACCAAGCCGTGATTTTTTAGTGGATAAACTGTAAACATTCGCGCCCGATACTTGTTTTATTTTCAAAAAATCGGTATAATGAGAGTAATATTACAACAACGGAGTATCTATGAAGAATTTTATTTCGAAACATTCCTACGATTTCGTACGTATGCTGCTTGTGCAGAGTGCGATCGGTGGATTTTTTGGCTTTGCGCTTGCCATTGCCGTGGCGGGAATCGGGACGCAGAACAGTGACACCGGATCTGTGAGCACAACGTCGGAAACGTTACTTTTGATTACCAGCGTATGCGCGATCCTGTTTTATCTGTTTTTGATCTATATCCATATCTGGGAGATCGGCGGTAAGGATCAGATGTCGCATAACGTGCGCGGAACCAAGCCCAATATCTACAAGGGGCTTTTGATCGCTCTGTGCGCCAACGTGCCCAATTTCCTGCTTGCAGGCTTGATTGCGCTGGGCTATGCGTTCTCCGAGAACGAGCTGTTCGGAACGGTTGGCTTCCTTGCCGATCTGATTACCAAGTTCATTCACGGTATGTATCTCGGTATTATCCAGCATGAATTTGCAGGTGGCATTGCACTTATGAATTATTGGTGGGTGTATTTCCTGTTGCCCATTCCCGCCATGCTGACCTCGTTTGCTGCGTACAATATCGGCAGACAAGGCTGGCATCTGACCGGCATTCTTGCACCGGTCATTCCCGCATCCGATCGCCCCACCAAGGAGGAGCGTCGCGCAGCCAAGAAAAAGGCAAGAGAACAGAAAAAGTAAAAAAATTGCGCCTGCGGGTCCTCCCGCAGGCGCTTTCTTTAATGCTTTCTCTTTTTGGTGTTAAGTGCAAAGGGAACGGGGATCAGGCATGCAAGCACGATCACGCCGGCAAAGCTTGCCTTGCAGCCGCCGGGCTTGATCTCATCCGTGGCGGATTCCTGCTCGACCGACTCTGTAACGTCACTGGGTACGTACTGATCTGCGGTTTCGGGATCGACGCAATTCTGGAAGGTGTAGTTGAGTCTGCCCAGAGGAGCTGCATCGCCATCGGTGTAGAACTGCTCCATGGTGGTGATCTCGGTGCGGCTGTCTGCCCACTTGAACTGGAACTTAATGCCGCAAGGATTGGTGATACCCAGCATTTCCTGGGGAACCTCGATCATCATCTGGTTTTCCTTAGCGCGGTATCTGACCTCGCCAACAACCTCAAAGGAATACGCGCCGTCCTTGCCGTTGTAACGTGCAACTGTGGTGGTAAACTCATCCTTTGCGCTGTAGTTGATGATGTAGTCGTATCCATACCAGCCGGTAGACGTGTTGCAATCGGTGTCAACAAACAGCTGCATCCAGGAGGTGCCTGCCTCGGACTTGGTGATGTCCTCTCGGGTGTCCACGTAGAAGTATACGTTCTTGGTATCAGCAGTTACCTTGGCAGAGAGAATGTCGTTTCTGCCGGTTTCGTTGACGTAATGGATTCTGCCAAAGCCGTAAGCGTCACGGTTAAGCATATCCTTTGCGGGGTCGGTGTAGGTGACAAGCACCTTTTCCCAAATATCAAACGAGCCGGTCACGTTGACCGCGTTGCGTGCATCCTGCACGATCACGGGCGCTGTGCCTTTAAGTCTTTGAATGTTGTAGGCCAGCTGCATGTAGTAGTTGTCAAAGTAGCCGCCTGCCATCATTTCAATATCACGGGAGAATTCGTGGCTTGCGCAATCCACAAAGCCAACCTTATCGGGGTAATCCTGTCTGGATGCGCACCATTCGTTCCAACCGGTCACCAGCACGTAGGGAACGTCTGCTTCAATCGCTCTGTCCCACTGTGCCTGGAAATTCAGGCCTTGCACAAACAGATTGGCATCCTTATCCAGATTCTGATAATAGTTCTTTCTGGTAAAGGCATTGTTTTTCTCACCGTTGAAGGAACGGCCAAGGTTGGTGGTGTTTCCGTAAAGTGCGGAATCCGAGAAGCAAGCCGTGCCCGAGTGCTGTGCAACGGAAACGTTGATAACACTGGGGTTGCCGTTAGCATCGTTATACACGCGCTGCGGCCATTCAAAATCCATCCAGGGCCAGCCGTTTTCCTTGGGATCTTCGGTAGGCCACTGATTGAGCTTAATGGTAAAGAAGTCGTCCACGTTTGCGTCATAAGGCGCAACGATGGCGGGCTTTCCATCGATCATATACCAAGTATCCTTGTAGTAGCCGTTCTTGTAGATCTCGTCGTAGATCTGTTTTACGCGGATCTTGGCATCGGTGTTGGTGTAGAACATGATCTCGGGAGCGTCATAGCCCTGTATATTGAAATCATGCAGGATCGCCATGAGCTTAAGAGCGTTGTCGGAGTAGGTAAAGAGGTTAGTGGTATCGAAGAACAGGAAGTCAACGCCTGCGTTGATCAAAAGCTCAACGTGCTTGCGCATGACCCAGTTGTCATCAATGTAGTAGTAGCCGTAAAGCGGCTCGCCCCAGTGATGCCAGTCGTGTACGTTACCCCACAGCGGGCTGTTCACGTCTCCCTTGTTATCACCCAGCTGGTCAATGATCTCCTGCATGTTGTTTGCACCCGCGTCGCCGTGCTCACCGTGCCACAGGAAGTAAAATATACCAACGTCGTGATCCTCGGTGACAACGCCTACCTGCGTAGAATCAAATAACGTTCTGCCAAGATCATCGGTGCCTGCGTAACCGCCAAACAGCGTGATATCGTCATTGGGAACGGTATAGGAAACTGCGTTTTCGCCGCTGCCATAGGAAATGGTGGCGTATTTGTCATTGTCAGAATAAGTGATCTGCAGCGTGCCTGCGTAGTTGTCGTCAGGATGTACCTCCATTTCAACGTACGTGGGATCATCCCAGTAGGTATCGGGGAGGGTAACGTCCTCGGGCAGGGTAGGACCGTTCTGAGAAACGTGCTGCTGATATGCGGCAAGGTCAAATGCCTTGGCATTATCTTCGGTGGTAAAGAAGGCTACAAAACGAATATCAATCGCATCGCCATCCTTTTCTCTGCCGTGATTGTGCAACGGGTCAAAGCGCATGGTGGTAAATCCTACCCCCTCAACGTCTGCCCAGCCGTCACAACGCAAAATCAGTCTGTGCCATTCGCCATCCGCCTCGTAAGTCCATTCCAGGTGAGAATTGGGCTCCTGGCTCATGGAAACACCGTCGGTACGTGCAACGTACATCTCGCCTAAGGATTGCGTGGTGGTGCGGTATTCAATGCAAAGATACTTGGCGTCACTGGTGTTGATGATGGGGGTATCCAGAATCAACTGGGGGTCAGAGCCAAGTGCGGTAAACGTGGTGTGAGAGCCCTCGGTGAAATCATAAGAAAGATTGTTGGAGCCATTGAATACTTCCAACGCTGCTCCTGAACTCAGGTCATAGCATGCGCTTGGCAGTACGACCTGTTCTTCTGCGTTGACATGCAGCATTACAGGTACTCCAAGCAGTATGACCAGCGCAAGAAGAAGGGGGATAAACTTCTTTTTCATAAAAACCTCCTCGGTTGTATTGTCAACATTATACCATACGCGTATATGGATGTCAATGCGAATGCATTTTCGGCATAAAATTTTGGTAATTTTGCAAAAAACACTTGCGCGAAAGGTATGCAAACTGCTATAATAAAGGAGTAGTAAACTTGGGAGGATTTTGGAATGAGTCAATATCTGGATATGTTGTGCGCCGAAGCTAAGCGCGTTGGCGGCACGTTTTATAAGATCACTGAGATTTATCAGGGCAATATCGAAACCGTCACCTTAAATCCCGGCAACGCCTGTCAGAACAGCTATTCGGTAGCAAAAGCGTTTACCACAGCAGCGATTGGTATGCTGTACGATCAGGGAATTTTGGACGTGCAGGAGCGCATCATAGACATTTTTGCGGATGAGCTGCCCGAGGATATGGATGAGAAGTGGCACCACATGACCGTGCATCACGCGCTGACGCATACCTGCGGCTTCCCCTTGGGATATCTGGATATCGATGCGGTCGATTCCACCGTGTTCGGAAAGGACTACTTGCAGTATCTGTTCAAAACCAAGCTGGATTTCGTGCCGGGCGAAAAGTGGGCGTATAGTGATGCGGCATTTTATCTGCTTGGCAGAGTGGTCAGCAAAAAGACGGGCGAGAAGCTGGACGATTTCTTGTGGACGCGCCTGTTCTATCCGCTTGGCTTCCGCGAAATGGCGTGGAGCAGATGTCCCTTAGGCTATCCTATGGGCGCTACAGGTCTGTATATTTACACCGAGGATATGGCAAAGCTGGGTGAACTTTACATGCGCGGCGGTGTCTGGAACGGCGAGCGCATTCTGTCCGAGGAATGGGTCAAGCTCTGCCAGCAGCGCAGCTATGAGTTTGCCAATATCAGCTCGGGCAAGGCATACGGTAAGGGCGGCGCGTTCGGACAAATGCTGGTCTATCTCCCCGAGCAGGAGCGCGTGGTCGCATGGCATTCCTTCGGCGGCGGAGATCTGCTGCCCGCTATAACGCTGTGGAAAGACGAATGATCTACGAAAAAATAGTGCAAACAACGCCTATCGAAAAGGGCTGGTCGGGGGATCAAAAATACAGAGCGGTCACGCATGACGGCTCGGTGTATCTGTTGCGCGTGTCCGCACCCGAGCGCGCAGAGCGTAAAAAGCGCGAGTTTGCGCAAATGCAAAGGGTGGCAGAGCTGGGCATTCCCATGTGCCTGCCCATCGAATGCGGGCTCTGCGAGCAGGTTTTTTATTCCTTGCAATCCTTTATTGAGGGTGAGGATGCAGAGCCGTATATCAAAAGGCTGACGCCTGCGAGACAGTATGCCTACGGACTTGATGCAGGCAAAATTCTTGCGCGCATCCATAGCATTCCTGCGCCCGAGGGCATCCTTGCATGGAGTGATAGGTTTAACGCCAAAATCGACCGAAAAATCAAAATGTATGCGGAATGCCCGCTTAAATACGAGCACGGGGACGCAGAAATGCTGGACTATATTGCCGGTCACCGCCATTTGCTTGACAGCCGTCCCCAGACTTATCAGCACGGTGATTATCATGTAGGCAATATGATGATAGACGCGCAGGGGACGCTGACCATCATTGATTTTGACCGTGATGACTATGGTGACCCTTGGGAGGAATTCAACCGTATCGTTTGGTGTGCGCAGGCAGCCCCGCATTTTGCATCGGGTATGGTGGACGGATATTTTGAAGGAAAAGTGCCACTGGAATTCTGGCAGCTGCTTGCCTTGTATATCTGCTCCAATACGCTGAGCTCCTTGCCGTGGGCTATCACGTTTGGCGAAAAAGAGATCAGCGTGATGAGAAACCAGCAAGCCCAGGTGCTTGCGTGGTATGACAATATGAAAAGAGAGGTGCCTTCTTGGTACGTGACGGAGGAAAACACATGAAAAACAAAAAACCTTTACAGATTATCTTGATCGCGCTTGGCAGTCTGATTGCGCTGCTTGGGCTGGTGCTTGTCGGTGCGATCGGGTATTTTAAGCTACCCGTGGCGTCCTATTACGCCGCATCTGATAAGGCGTTTGTGATTCCCGATATTATGGAAGGCTACGTGCCGCAGGGCATGCATTATTGTGAAGATGAGCAAACGCTGTTGCTGAGTGGCTACCGTGCGGACGGCGCGGCTTCGCCCATTTACGTGGTAGAGGCAGGCGAGCAGGATCACGGTAAGCTGTTGCACAAGGTTACGCTCAAAAACGAGGACGGCACCGATTTTGTCGGACACGGTGGCGGCATTGCCAAGTACGGTGACTTTGTTTACGTGGCAGGCGATGAAGCGGTGCTGTACGTGTATTCCTATGCGGATATCATGGCTGCCGAGAATGGCGGAAGCGTCAAGTGCAAGGGAAGCATCAGCTTAAAGTATTCGGAGCAGGATTATCTCATTCCCGCATTCGTCACGGTGTACAAGGATACTCTGTTTGTAGGTGAGTTTTATCGCGAGGAGGTATATCCCACGCCTGAATCTCACCACGTAACCACCGCGGCAGGGGATACTAACTATGCCATAGGCGTTTCTTTCGCCCTGTCCGAATTGGAGGAGTTTGGTGTGGTTAATGTTCCCATGGCGGCATACAGTCTGCCCAAGCAGGTGCAGGGCATGACGGTTGTGGGCGATTGCGTGTACCTTTCCACCTCTTGGGGCGTTTCGTTCTCGCACATTCTGGAATATGATATGTCCAAGCTGCCTACACAAGGCAGTATGAGCGTGTTTGGAATCACCGTACCGCTGTTTGTCATGGATAGCGCATCTTTGATCAAGGATCACAAGATCGCACCCATGTCGGAGGAAATGGTCATTCTTGACGGCAAGCTGTACGTGCTCTCCGAGTCCGCCAGCAACAAGTACATCTTTGGTCGCCTCACGGGCGGCAAATGGTGCTACGCGACCGATATGGAGAAAATGAAATAAACAAAACGGGAGCAATCCACAACCCCACGGTCATACCGTAGGGCGGGGGCTTGCTCCCGCAGTTTTTTATTGAATTTGTGATAGTTGAGGTTGCTATATCGTTAGGAAACCATGACGTATCAAGGACGTTGCCCCTTACGGCGCGTGAGCACTTACTCCCCGTTCTCCAATTCCTCGAGCCGACTTTCCAATGCTTCCACGCGGCGATCAGTGATCGCCCGCGGGCGACCGCAGGTCGCCCTACGATACGTTACGTATGATTTGTGTGATTTATTCCGCTGCCAGATCAATGACCTGCGTGCCCTCGGTCATGCGGTAATGCTTTTTGACACAGCGCAAAGAAGAGATCCAACCGCGCACGATCACGGTGCGAAAAGCTCCTGTGTCATAGCCGCCGGGACCCATGTTGTCCCACAGCCACGAGGGTGTGGGCCACAGGCAATAGGTGGGCTTGATGACCTCGTAAACCTCTTTTTCCACGCCGCCCTGACCGTGATGCGCCATTTGTACGTAATCCGCCTTCAAGAGTGCGTGATCCACGGTTTCAATCAGCTCGCGGCCGCCATCGGGCTCAAGATCTCCAAGGAACAGGATGCTCTTGCCGTCGGTCTCAAAGCGGTAGACGGTAGAAGAGTTATTGATGTAATTGAAAGCTACGTTATAGGTGCGCAGCACGCGTACGGTCACGTTTCCTCCGTCAAAGGCGTAAAGGTCACCTTCGGTTGCGGTAAATACGGGAATTGAGCGCTGTGCGATCGCCTCACGGAACAGCTGCAGCCACACTTCGGTGGGATTGTGGCTTTGCTTGGGCTCCCAACGGGTCAGATATTCGTCGGGGGGAAAATTATAGTAGACCGCATCCACCGTAATGTCGGGGTGCTTTTGCAGCATAGTCAAAAAGCAGCCGAAGTGGTCATCGTGAAAGTGGGTCAAAAACCAACCGGTCACGTGCCCGCCAAGTGCCTTGAGGTATTCGTACAGATACGGTTCCTCGCTCTCAAAACCGCCGTCCACGACCAAAAGCGTGCCGTTTGACTCTAAGATAAACGAGGTATTGATGGTGTCGGTGACCGATTTCAGAAAATGCAGCTTTGCCATATTGTCCTCCGTGTTAAGATTGGGGTTGTGTGTGCAGCGTGACGATCACCAGCTCGGGGCGATTGTTGAAGCGTAAAGGGAAGGAGCTTTGACCAATGCCGCGGCTGACGATCATGTTGGCGTTTTGATGGGTGTATAAGCCGCTGTCATACTCGGGAAGCACGCCTTGCCCGGGGGCGTAAAGGCCTCCGATCAAGGGAAGGCGGAACTGGCCGCCGTGCGCGTGACCCGAAAGCGTCAGATCGATCTGCGCCTCGGCATACCGTTCAAAATATTCGGGGCGGTGTGCCAGCTGGAGGATAAATCCGTCCGTGCCCGCAAGCTCGCGCAGCTGCTCTGCGGAGTAGAGCGTGCCTACGAAATTCTCATCATCCATGCCAAGCATGGTAATACTGCTGCCGTTCTTTTCCAGCGTGACTGCCTTGTCGTGCAGAACTGTCACGCCGATCTCGCGGACCTGCGCTTCCAGATCGTAGTAATCCGTGCGGATCATGGCACATTCGTGGTTACCGGTGACCATGTAGCAGGGGGCGATCTGTACGCAAGCACGAATAAATTCCAGCGTGGGCGTTTTGTCCGAGTGGCGCTCGTCAAAGGTGTCGCCTGTAAATACGATGATGTCTGGCTTGGATTCTTGCAGCATGGCAAGCAGCTTTGTGTTGCCGGGATCGTACTCAGCGCAATGCAGATCTGCTATCTGCGCGATGACGTAGCCGTCAAATCCCGCAGGAAGATTGTTGCTTGTTACAGTATACTCGGTTTGCTTGATCGCGGTGTTTGCCCAGATCACCCAGCCGCCGAATATGGCAGCCAGGGCGATCACAATACACAGCGATGCGAGAAATATTTTCGTTTTCTCTTTCATTACAGGTTGTAGTACCTTTCAAATTCAGCAGGGTGGGGAATTGCCGCCATGGCTCTGCATTCCTCGCGCTTGGTCTTAATAAAATTATTAAGAAGCTCAACGGGGAATACGCCGCCGGCAGTCAAGTAGTCGTGGTCTGCTTCCAATGCATCCAGTGCCTCGGGCAGCGATGTGGGCAGGTGACGCAGCTTTGCCTTTTCCTCATCGGAAAGATGATAGAGGTTTACGTCGTAAGGCCCCCAGCCGTTTTCGTGCGGGTCGATCTTGTTCTTAATGCCGTCAAGACCGGCCATCAGGATAGCAGCATAGCAGAAATAGGGGTTGCAGGTCGCATCGGGGTTACGCAGCTCAAAGCGGCGCTTGTCGGGAGACTTTGCATATGCGGGAAGACGAATGACCGCACTTCTGTTGGAGGTTGCGTAGCCAACCGTAACGGGCGCCTCAAAGCCGGGCACCAGACGCTTGAAGGAGTTGGTGCTGGGGTTGGTCAGTGCGCAAAGGGAAGCGATGTGCTTAAGCAGACCGCCCATGAAGTAGTGCGCGGTTTCGCTCAGATGTGCGTAGCCGTTGTCATCCGAGAATACGGGGACTCCATCCTTAAAGAGAAGCATATGCACGTGCATGCCGCTGCCTGCCTCACCTGCAATGGGCTTAGGCATAAAGGTGGCGGACTTGCCGTACTTGAGCGCGGTGTTGTGGATGATGTACTTGATCATCATGGTCGCATCTGCCATGTGAACCACTTCGCCCAGCTGCGGCTCGATCTCAAACTGACCGGAAGCTGCTACTTCGGGATGGTGATAGTTGATCTCAATGCCTGCGTCCAGCATGTGCATGCACATTTCGCTTCTGGCTTCGAAAGAACGGTCAAAGGGCTTTGCAATGTGGTAAGCCTTTTGCTTGGGAACAATGATACCCTTGCCCTGACTGTCGCTGTTCCAATAGGATTGCTCCGCATCCACGTGTGCACCTACGTAGTTGGGTGAAACCTCCCAACCCACGTTGTCAAACAGGTAGAATTCAAACTCAGGCAGGATCTTCATGGTATCTGCCACGCCAAGCTCCTTCATGTGTGCCACAGCTGCCTTGATGATGTTTCTGGGGTATTGTGCCAAAGGCTTATTTTCGGGGGATGCAATGATCATGGCGTCGCCGGTCATGGTCAGAGTGGGAATTTCACAGAAGGGGTCGATCTGTGCGGTGTCAGGGTCGGGAATGAATACCATGTCACTCTTTTCCACAACGGCGTAGCCGTAGTTGGAGGCGTCAAAGCCAATGCCGCTTTGCATGGTGTCCTCGGTGAAGTTCTGTGCGGGAATGGTGACGTGACGGTACTGGCCGTTGATGTCCACCATTTTAAAGTCCACCATTTTGATGCCGTTTTCACGGATCATGCTCATGATATCCTGTACGCTTTTTGCCATAATACTTTTCTCCTTTGGTTTATTCGTTAAAGTATATACACTTATTATACCATATTTTTGCCACTCGTCAAGAAATATCGTGAAATTTTTAACCCTTTCTCTTGACAAAAAAACAATTGTCGACTATAATTGGATAAGCAACTAAAGTTGATTATCTTTGGAGCAATCCATGGAAAGGAGACTATATGGATCTACGAATTATCAAAACAAAGAATCAGATCAAGCAAGCGTTTTTGGCGTTGCGACACAAGTACACGCCCGAAAAGATTAAGGTCAAGGATATCTGTGAGCTTGCCATGATCAACAAGACCACGTTTTATAAGTATTACGTGGATTCGCTCGCTCTTGCCAACGAGGTGGAGGAGAGCTGCATGGAAAAGCTGATGAATGCGTTTTCCGAGAAAAAGAATTTGTTTGATTCGCCCCGTGCTTACGTGCAAGGGCTTTTAAGTGCGACCGAAAGCTATGCCGAGGAGCTGCGCACGGTGTACCGTGATCGCAGAGAGGCTTTTGTGGCAAAGCTGGAGCAGAGACTGATGATGGCATGCGAGAGCGGCGAGAGTGCCGACCGCAGCATGGCAGCAACGTTTATGATCAGCGGTACAGCGCACGTGCTTGGACAATGGCTGCTGGGAGAAGAGGGCAAGCGTCCTGATCTTAGCGCAATCGCGGCATACATTGAGCGCCTGACGCGCAATCTGATGCCCGCGACCAACTAAACGGAAAGGAACGAATTATGGAAACGATTCGTATAGACGGCGCGTGCATGCGTACGCTGCTTATGGGCAGTGTGCAGGGACTTCGCGCCCGCATCGAGGAGATCAACGATCTCAACGTATTTCCCGTGCCGGATGGCGATACCGGTACTAATATGACCAAGACCCTGGAGGGTGGACTTGCACGTCTGGACACCGAGGATTCGGTTGGTGGACACATGACCAAGTTTGCCAAGGGCTGCGTGCTGGGTGCGCGCGGTAATTCAGGCGTCATACTTTCGCAGTATATGGCGGGCGTGGCGTCTGCCGTAGCAGACAAGGATAGCGTTAGCGCATGTGAGCTGGCAAAGGCTTTGGAAGCGGGTGTGCAGCGTGCTTATGCAGCGGTCGCCAATCCCGTGGAGGGCACTATTCTGACCGTATTCCGCGAAAGCTCGGCGCATGCAGCGCAGAATACAAATGAACAGACCACTCCGGAGCAGCTCTTGGAGATGGTGATCGCAAGCGCTAAGCTTGCGCTTGCCAAGACCAAGGAAATGCTGCCCGTACTGGCACAGGCAGACGTAGTGGACAGCGGCGGAGCAGGGTATCTTGCCATGCTGGTTGGCATGTATGACGCGCTGACCGGTAAGACTACTGATCTTGGCAGTTACGAAAACGTGCCTGCAGCTAAGCCTGCGGTGGATTACGATCTCTTTACCACTGACAGCACCTTGGAATGGGGCTACTGCACCGAGGCGCTTGTCAGATTGCAGCGCGCCAAGGGTGAGCCGGAAGCTTTTGACGTAGATGCATTCCGCGCAACTCTTGAAGCAAAGGATTGCAATTCCATTGTAGCGTTGCGCGACGGCGACGTGCTCAAGGTGCACGCCCATACTATGACCCCCAGTGACGTGCTGGCGCTTTGCCAGACCTACGGCGAATTTTTGGAGGTCAAGATTGAGAATATGAGTCTGCAGCATTCCGAACGCACGGCTGCCGAGCAGAAAATGAAAACGGTACACAAGCCCTACGGCGTGATTGCAGTCGCAAGCGGCGAGGGCATGCACGCGCTCTTTACCGATCTTGGAGCGGATATCATCATCGACGGCGGACAGACCGCCAACCCCAGCGCAGAGGATTTTGTGGACGCGATTGCACAGCTGGATTGCGATCACGTGCTGCTGCTGCCAAATAACGGCAATATTTTGCTGACCGCACAGCAGGCAGCAAAAATCAGTGACCATGCTGACGTGCGCGTCGTACCTACCAAATCCTTCCCGCAGGGATATACCGCTCTTGCCGTGTTTAATGCCGCCCTGGAGGATGCTGACGAGCAGGTAGAATACATGACAGACGCCAGGAGCGCCGTTGTCTCCGGTGAGATCACCTTTGCTATACGCGACACCGTAATTGGAGACGTGGAGGTCAAAAAGGACGAGGCGATTGGCATTCTGGACGGTAAGCTGGTCTGCTCCTGCAAGGACGAGACCGAGGCAATGCTTGCCATGCTTGCCGAGATTGATGATATTGAGGACAGAGAGATCCTGACCCTGTTTGTGGGTGACGGTGTTGAAGAGCGGGATCGCGTGGCAATGGCCGAGGCGATCGAACAAGCATATGAGGATCTGAGCGTTGAGGTGTTTGTCGGTGGCCAGCAGGTTTACCGCTACCTCGTAGCTGTCGAATAAAGGAGAATACATATGGCAACTTACAAAATTGCAATTGATACTTTGGGTAGTGACAAAGGCCCCGAAACCATTGTACAGGGCGCTTTGATGGCACTTGCCGAGAACCCTGAGCTGAGTGTGGCGCTGTTTGGTGACGAGCAGGTCATCCGCGCTTATCTGGCAACCGTGGAGCACGATCCCGAGCGCATTGAGATCGTACACGCGCCCGATGCCATTACCAACTACGACAATCCCATGGAGGCAATCTTCAAAAAGCCGGATGCATCGCTGGTCAAGGCGCTGCAGGCTCTTGCTGCACGAGAGGATCTGCTTGGCTTGATCAATGCCGGCAGCACCGGTGCGCTGATTGCGGGCGCACTTCGCTTTGTGCCTGCCAAGCCCTTGCGCAGACCGGCTCTTGCAGCCATTCTGCCCGCAGCCAAAGGCGGCTTTACCTGCCTTGTAGACACCGGTGCCAACATTGATTGCACTGCACCTATGCTGGTGGATTTTGCACACATGGGTTCAGATCTTATGAAGCAATGCTATGGCGTGGAAAATCCGCGCGTAGGTTTGCTTTCCAATGGCGCAGAAGAGACCAAGGGCAACAAGCTGGTCAAAGAAACGCACGCGCTGCTCAAAGCCGACCAGACCCTGAACTTTGTGGGCAACATTGAGGGCACAAACGCGCTCTCGGGCGATTGTGACGTGCTGGTTGCGGACGGCTTTGCAGGCAATCAGGTGCTTAAAAACTCCGAGGGTATTGCAAAGCGCATTATTACCGATATTGTGGTTTACGCCAAAAAGACGCAAAACCAAGAGATCATGAAGCTGGTTGGCTACCTGATGAGCATTTATGATTTCAATTCTCTGGGCGGTGCACAGCTGCTTGGCGTTGGCAAGCCTATTATCAAGGCGCACGGTGCAGCAAATGCTGATTCGATCAAAAATACCTCTGCCATTATGCTCAACGTAGCAAGAAACAAGGCTATGTTTGACGGCAAGGACGTAAGATAAGGAGACGCTTATGGAACTCAAAAGAAAAGTGATTTGTACCTCTACGGGCTGTATCGAGTACGCCCCCGACCGCTACAAGCAGCTCGGTATTGACATTATCCGTATTCACGTGCTGTTCAAGGGTAAGGAATACCTGGAGGGCTTGGATCTTGATCCTGATGAATTCTACCGCGAGTTGGAGACCTTGGAGGATCCCAAGAACAATCTGCCCAGAACCGCAATGCCCACCGAGGATGAGATCAAGGCTTGCTTTGACCGCGCTTACGAGGAAGGCTGCAAAGAGGTCATCGTCATTGCACTGAGTGCATATCTGGGCGGTACCTGGAATCTTATTCGCCTGGTTGCCGAGCAGTACAAGGACAAGATGGATATTTACGTCATTGACTCCAAGATCGCTTGCTTTGGTGAGGGCATGCTTGCTATTAAGGCAGCCGAGATGATGCAAAAGGGAATTGACACCCCCACCATTCTCAAGGAGATCCAATGGATGATGAATCACCAGGAATTCGTAGGTGTGGATGCGCGTCTGGATTACTTGATCTATAACGGTAGACTGAAGGGCGGCAAGGCGCTGATGGGTAAGATGCTCAACATCTGTCCCGTTGTGCACTTTACGCGCGAGGGTGAGATCGTGGCGCTGCAAAGCGTGCGCACCCCCAAAAAGGCGTTGGCAAGAACCTGCGAGATCGTTAAGGAGCTGATTGGCGACCGTGATCCTGCCGATTATCTGCTCTGGCACACCTATACCGGCACCTCGCTTTTGGAGGATCTGATAGAGATCGAGCCTAAATACGACTTGCAAACCAACCACGAAAAGGTCATCACCTCTCCTGTCAGCGGTTGTCATAACGGCCCTTGGCTTGCAGGATACGGACTTCTGTTTCTGCGCAGAGAAGATGAACCTCTGGAATAATTCTGCCTATGAAAGAGGTCAGAATCGTTCGGGTAAGCACGCGTGCGCAAAAGCGTGCATTCGTGCAGTTCCCATTAAAGCTTTATGAGAATAATCCCTATTTCGTGCCGCCGCTTTACGGCGACGAAATGGCGCAATTTAAAAAGAAGCACGCCTACAGCGATACCTGCGATACCGTGTTTTTCCTTGCCATGCAGGGCAAAACCGTAGTTGGCCGCATTCAGGGCATTCTGCAGCGTCAATCCAACGACCTGCGTGGCGAGAAGCGCGTGCGTTTTACTCGCTTTGATGCCGTCAACGACGCAGACGTGGCACGCGCTTTGTTTGCCGCTGTGGAAAACTGGGCTTTGGAGAAGGGAATGGACTGCGTTTGCGGACCGCTTGGGTATAGCGATCTGGAGCGTGAAGGACTTTTGATCGAGGGATTTGATCAACTTTCCACGTTTGAAGAGCAGTACAATTACGACTATTATCCCGCGCTGCTGGAGGCTTGCGGTTATCAAAAGGAGATCGACTGGCTGGAGCATCGCCTGCGTACTCCTCAAAATCCCAATCCCATGCTGGGCAGAGTGGCAGAGCGTGCGCTGGAGCTTTCCAAGCTGCACGTGGTAGACTCCTCCAAAATGTCCAAGCGCAAGTATATTCAGACCTATAAGGATGGATTTTTCGATTGTTTGGACGAGTGCTATGCGCACCTGTTCGGTGCCGTGCCGTTTACCGAGAGCATGAAAAAGCAGATGATCGATCAGTTTATGCTCATTCTCAACAAAGAGTATCTGATCATCATTTGCGATGAGCATGAGCACGTGGTCGCGTTTGCCTTGTGCATTCCCGGTATTGGTGAAGCGCTGCAAAAGAGTGGCGGCAGACTCACACCGGGTGCCATTATCCGTGTGCTCCGCGCCGCCAAGAAGCCGCGTACGATCGACCTGGGTCTGATCGCGGTACGCCCCGAATACCAGGCTGCAGGCGTCAACGCCGTCATGCTCCACCGCATGATCGAGTATCTGCAAAGCGGAAAGGTTGAGTATGCCGAGACCAATCTCAATCTGGAAACCAATACCCAAGTCATGGCGCAATGGAAGTATTTCGATACCGTTCAGCATAAGCGCCGCCGTTCTTACATCAAGAAAATTTCACTGTATTAACTGAAAGGATTTCACATATCATGCTCGACCAACTCAAAGAAATCATCGAAAGAGTGACCCCGGGAATTGACACAAGCACCGTCACTCCCCAAACAAAGCTCATGGAGGACCTTAAGCTGGATTCCTTGTCCATCATGCTGCTGGCAATGGAGATCGAGGCGGCGTTCGGCTTCCAGTTCACCGAGCCGGTCAAATTCGAAACCGTGCAGGATGTCTGCGACTACCTGACAACCAAGGCATAAGAAAAAGGTCTGCGTCAAAGTGACGCAGACCTTTTATGTTATCTGACAAAGTTGGTATAAACGTGCTTTTCACGCTCGGGCAGACCAAACTGCTGCTTGCCAAGGTCAATGCTCTTGATGAGAAAGGACATATTGTTTGCCAAGGTGCGCATGCTCTGTAAGCCCTCCGCATCCTCCGCTGCTTGACCCGGCTTTGCGCCGTGAATGCTGTTCCAATACTGACCGGACGCCACGGGCATACCCGAAATGGTGAAATATTTGTTGAGCTGGTCAAAGGTCGAGGAAAGACCGCCGCGTCTTGCCGCAACCACCGCAGCACCCACCTTCATGCGCTTGTCAAAGCGCGTGCTGTAGAAAAGGCGATCGAGGAAAGCAGTCAGCGTGCCGTTCGCGCCCGCGTAATACACGGGGCTGCCCACCACCATGCCGTCACATTCTTCAAATTTCTTTGCCACCTCGTTGACAACGTCGTCAATGGCGCACTTGGCGTTTTTGTAGCAGGTCTGGCAGGCAAGACAGCCGCGAATTGCCATGTTGCCCACGTGAATCCACTCGGTCTCGATCCCTTGCTCGGAAAACACCTTTTCCATCTCGCGCAAAGCCATTGCCGTGTTGCCGTTTGCATTCGGACTTCCGTTGATAAGTAAAACTTTCATATCTGCTCCCGTTGTATTGAATTTCTACGTAGAATTATACCGCAAAACAGGCAAAATGTCAAGGACAAGCGTTGCTTTTGCGCTTTGCGGATTGTGGATTTCAGTGTGTTTCGGTGCAACGCAAAATCATCGCTATGACAACAATGGCATGAGGCATCTAAAAATCATACTTTCCTCTTGCTTTTCGTGCGATTTTTTGATATAATGAACGCAAAGGACAAGAAAGGGGCAGTTTATGCGATTTTTCGATATTTCCCAAGAAATATTTACCTGCGCGGTCTATCCGGGCGATCCTGCTCCTGCGCGCGAGGTGCTTTCCAATATGGATAGGGGAGATCTCTATAATCTGACCGCCTTTTCCATGTGCGCACATAACGGCACTCACGTGGATGCCCCTGCGCATTTTTTCGCGGACGGTGACACGGTGGACAAGCTGCCGCTTGCTAAAACGGTAGGGCATTGCGCCGTCATTTCCCATACGGGTGACGTAACTGCTGCCGACGCTGCGCGTATGCTGCAAATCGCAGGGAACTGCAAAAAGCTGCTGGTCAAGGGCGACGCAACTCTGACGCTTGAGGGCGCGCAGGTGCTTGCCGATGCAGGCATTGACCTATACGGCAACGAATCGCAAACCGTGGGACCCGAATCCGCCCCGATGGCGGTGCACAAGTGCTTGCTTGGCGCGAACGTCGTGCTTTTGGAGGGCGTGCGCCTTGCCCACGTACCCGACGGCAGCTATCTGCTTTGTGCCGCCCCTCTCAACCTCGGCGGTGGGGACGGTGCACCTTGTCGCGCTATACTGATCGATTTATCTTAAGGAGAAGTACATATGTCTGAATTTATAGCTGTTCTGGAGGGCATCAATCCCATCTTGGTATGCTTTTTGATCTGCCTGGCAAAGATCATGGAGGTCACCATTTCCTCGCTCAAAACCTGCATGATGGTTAAGGGGCAAAAGTTCAAGGCAGCATGCCTGGGCTTTTCCGAATGCGTCATTTGGGGTCTTGTGGTGTCGGGTGTCATCAGTACGCTTGGCGATAGTCCCTTGCGGTTGCTGTTTTACTGCGCGGGTTATGCGGTGGGCTTGTTCCTGGGCTCGACCATTGAGGGCAAAATTGCACTTGGTACGTCCAACTTAGAGCTGTTTGCTAATGACGAGAGCACAGAAAAGATCATAGCTTACTTAAAGGAAAACAACCTTGGATACACCGTGCTGCCCGGTCATGGCGCGAACGAGAAAATGAACATGATATTTATCGTGCTGCCCAGAAAGCGTACCAAGCGCGTGCTTGCCGACATCCGCAAGTGCTGCGACAACAAGGTCTTTGTGGTTGCCAGCGAGGTCAGCAAGTTCGCAGGCGGTTACGGATTGGTGAAATAATAAGCCAACCATTTTTACCATCGTAGGGGCGACCGGACGAATCTCCCGCCAATTCTATCCGTAGGGGCGATTCATGAATCGCCCGACAATCTTAGCGGCAGCAAGCCACCGCCCTACGGGATTACTAATCTTTCACAGAAAGGAGAACCACCATGGCAATCAAAACCAAAGCCAAAAGGCCACCGCTATCTGCGCTTGATAAGACGCTTTACGCAATCTTTGGTTTGTCGGGGCTTGTACTTCCTTTTGTGATGATTCGTGTATTTGGCATTTGGTTACCGAGCCTGATTGCATTTGCCTATCCGGACGTCATTGCAAGCAGATCCACTACCGCTTTTGCATTTTCGAGCGTGTTGATATTTGCTCCCTGGCTGCTGTTTTTTCTCGCTATCATATTCTGGGAGAAAAGATTACCGCTGTTGGGGAACAAGAAATACAAGCCCAAATGGTCGGAGAAAATTCTTCATACGCCACCGCTGTTTTCAAAGCAATTCTTTGTGCAGATGAGTGATAAGCGCAAAAAGTGGCTCAAAATCGGACTGATTATCGTGGCTGCCTTATTGCTGGTGCACGCTATCGTCCTGCCGTTTGCTTTTCTCAAAAGAACCACCGTTGACGTTCACGGTAACATTCGCCAATACGATATGCTGGGCAGAACTACCAATGCATTGCATATCGAGGATGCGGATCTGATTGTTGTGATCATCGATCAAGAACGTATCAGGACAAGACACACGAGTAGGATTGAGTACCAATTGCGCGTAGATTATTATTTCGGTGATGAACAATACCGATTTGACGACGAAGACTTTTCGCATATGAATGCCGAGGAGTTGTTTACCTATTTGTTAGATCTCAAAGCCACCTATGGCGATACGTTTACGACCAAGAACGCACAGTATGTGGATGACCTGATAAGCTATAAAAAGTTCTATAATCAAAGAGCAAAGCAGCTGCTTTATCAGATTTTTGATTTAACCCGGTGAGGTCTGCATACGGAGCAGGCCCTAATATCCACGTAGGGGCGAGAATTTCGGCATAGCCGAAATCTGTGATCGCCCGTCAACTGCGGCGGCAGCAAGCCACCGCCCTACGATGCGTCTGGATGCGTAGGGGCGACCGGACAAATCGCCCGCCCCATCATATATTTATCACTATTTATCAATAAAAGGAGAACGTTATGATTCGTTTTGGAATATCCATTTACGGTGTGTCCCGTAAGATCTGTTCGGGAGAGATGACCCCCATTCGTGCCTTCGAGCGTATTTGTGAAATGGGTGCCGAGGTCGTGGAGCTGGTGCCGTTCGGCTTTAACTTGGTTGAGCAGCCCGCGCTGCGCCCCGAGTTCAAGGCAGCAAGCAAAAGCCTTGGCGTGCCGATTGGCAACTATTCGCTCAACGCCAACTTTTTAATGCTCACGCCCGAGCAATACGCTGCCGAGCTGGCGCGCGTCAAGCAGCATATCGACATGGTGTCGGATATGGAGATCCCCACCATTCGCGTGGATTCTGCCGCATTCCGCCGCCCCATGTGCGAAAATACCATGGAGAAGTTCCAGGAGGAGATGCCGCTGATCGTTTCCACGTACGAGCAGCTCTGCGACTATGCAAAGCCCTTGGGCATAACGGTGCTCTTGGAAAACCACGGCTTCCACGCCAACGGCTCGGAGCGCGTGCGCCAGATCATGACAGGCGTGAAACGTGACAATTTCGGGCATCAGCTGGACGTAGGAAACTACACCTGCGTGGACGATATTCCTGAGATTGCCGTCAAAAAGATGATCCCGTTTGCCAAGACCATTCACATGAAGGATTTTTACGTGCGTCCTGCGCACAGAGATCCCGGCGGTGCTGCGGAATTTAACTGTGAGAATTCGTGGTTCCGTTCGGTCAACGGTACGTTTTTGCGCGGCTCTATTCTCGCACAGGGCGATATTGACATCTGGGACGTCATGCGCACCATCAAGTCGTCGTCCTTCGACGGCGATATCTACCTTGAATACGAGGGCATGGAGGAGTGCGAATACGGCACGCACGTGTCCTTTGCCAATATGAAGCGTATTTACAATGAGGTATAAGCAAAAGCCAACGCCTTGACGGGCGTTGGCTTTTCGATTTGGGGAAACGTAGGGGCGATTCAGGAATCGCCCCTACGTAATTCATGACCTAATTTGATTTCGCCGCCAGCTTTTTGACAAAATCTGTGATCTCATTGCCCACGCGTGTCATTTCTTCCAAAAATTCCTTTGCCGTCATACGCGAAATGCCGTAGTTGACCGCTGAGAACTGCAAGAGTCTATCTCCCGTCACCACGCGAATGCTGTAATCGGGTCCCAGCTCGTGCATGACCTGTTCAATGTACGCGTCTGCTGTTTGATCCTGCTTGGTGTAAACCACTCGATAGCCGTCGTGCGTGATCTCCGAGCCCGCGCCGTCCTTAACCAAATATGCGTCAAACACCAGCAGCACGTCGGTCTTGGTAAATGCGCGATAATCGCTGAGCAGATCCATCAGCTCCTGGCGCGCCTTTTCCAAGCTGAAATCAGCCGTTTGCTTCAAGGATTCCCAAGAATAAATGAGGTTATAGCCGTCCAAAATCAGCAAATTCTTAGGTGCTTTGACCGCCTTTGGCTTTCTTGACACCTTGCCGTTTGCAATCGTGATCTTGGGCTCTGTGTATTTCTTTCTGCGAATAGGGCCAAACTCGCGCAACATAATGGCTTCCAGGTCCTCATCACTCAGCTCGTATTTCTTTGCTAGCGTGCGTGCCTTGGGAATCACGGTCTGGGGCTGCGAGAGTGAAATGCCGGCATCCAGATGCTTGTGCGCATCCACCTCCTGCCACGGCACCACTATGCCTGCGCCGTGTGTGCAGAATACCGAATGCGGTGTGTTTTCAAGGTCAGCCTCGGGATCATAGCCCGCCGCGTCAATGATTTCGTCTGCATTATGGCAAGGCTCATAGCCGTCTGAGGTGCAGAACAGTCTGCCTGCGCCGCGCGTATAAGCAATCACCTCGCGCACGTAATCGTGCAGCGTGGAAACAGGGCCTCTGCCCACAACCGTTGTCAGCTCTTCATTCGAGCTTTCTACTTCAAATACCGCACTACGCGCCTGCAAATCGTTCATTGCACGCCCTGTCAGCGCGTTAGGGATTTCCAAGCGGAACTTGTAAAAGGGCTCCAGCAGGGTACATCCCGCCTTCATCAGTCCTTGGCGTACCGCGCGCAGGGTTGCTTCGCGGAAGTCGCCACCCTCGGTGTGCTTTTGGTGCGCCTTGCCTGCCACCAGCGTGATCTTGGTGTCTGTCAAAAGTGCGCCAATACAGATACCACGGTGATCTTTTTCATAGAGGTTATGCAATACTAAGCGCTGCCAGTTGAGATCCAGCAGATTTTCGGAAACGTGCGAGTCGAAGATCAATCCCGTACCCTTGGGCTGCGGTTCGATCAGCAGCTGTACCTCTGCATAATGGCGCAGCGGCTCAAAGTGACCGATACCAATGGTCTTTGCAGAAATTTTCTCTTTGTAGAGGATTCTGCCCGCGTCCAGCGTGCAGTCAATGCCAAGTCGGTCACGGATCAGGCGGGTGATCAGATCGATCTGCACCTCGCCCATCAGTCGCGCTTCAATTTGCGCAAGCTCGGCGTTCCATGTCAGCTGCAGCGAGGGCTCTTCCTCCTCCAGCTCCTTGAGCTTGGGGAAATAGAGTGCGGTGTCGCAGCCCTCGGGTAGGGCGATCCGGTAAGAGAGCACCGGCTCCAGTACGGGCTTGCGTCCCTCTGCCTCGCATCCGAGTCCTTGTCCGATATAAGTTGCCGAAAGGCCTAAAATCGCGCAGATCTCGCCCGCCTCGGCTTTTTCGATCTGTTCGAATTTGTCTGCCGAGTACAGGCGCAGTTGTGTAATCTTTTCGGCATATCGCTTACCGTCAGCGGCGATATATGTGATCTCCTCGCGTGCTGAAATGCTGCCGCTCGTGATTTTGACGTAGGTCAGGCGCGTGTTGCCCGTGCGTGCAATCTTGAACACCAAGCCGCCAAAGCTCTCGCCCTCATAAACGGGGCAGAGCGAGTAAGTGTCCAGCACCTGCAGCAAGAATTCCACGCCTTGCATGCGAAGGGCAGAGCCAAACAGACAAGGGAACAGCTCGCGTGCGCTGATCAGCGAGGCAATATCGCGCTCGTCTATCGGCTCACCCGCCAAAAAGTCATCCAAAAATTGCTCGTGCACCAGCGCAAGTCGCTCGTCCAGCTCATGCTTGTGATCGGTCTCATAAAAGGGCACGATGCGCGGCGAAAGCACGCTCAGATCCTCAGCCAGCTCTTGCTTTTGCTTGATGGCTACGTCGGTCTTGTTTACGAAAATCAACGTGGGAACACCGTAATGCTCCAAAAGCGACCAGAGCGTGCGGGTATGATTCTGCACGCCGTCCGTGCCGCTGATCACTAAAATAGCGTAATCCAAAAGTGAGAGCACGCGCTCAGCTTCTGCGGAAAAGTCCACGTGACCGGGTGTGTCCAGCAAAATGTAGTCGCAAGCCTCGGTTGAAAAACGCGCTTGCTTGGAGAACACGGTTATACCTCGCTCGCGCTCTACTGCGTGCGTGTCAAGATACGTGTTGCCGTGATCCACACGACCGAGTGCTCGAATTCTGCCCGAAAGGTACAGCAAAGCCTCGGAAAGCGTGGTCTTACCGGCGTCAACGTGCGCAAGTATGCCAACTGTCAATTTCTTTTTCATGTGCTGTCTCCTTTCGTGAAGAATATTCCTTTACATTGTACCACACTTGTGCGATAATTTCAACCTGCAGGGTATAGTATTTTTCAACAAAAAATGCCAGCGTTTCTTGTGCTCAATTTTTTGACGGATTGCGTTGACAATCCCAATATCTTGTGGTAAAATGAAGTTTAAGGGGCGATCAGGCACGATATGCTGATCGTTATCCGAAAAACTACATAAAAGGGGAGTAACCATGGCTAAAAACTTAGTTTACGACATCCATGACAAACCGAAGTTTGGCAATATGCTCATCTTCGCGTTGCAACAGGTATTGGCAATTCTGGCAGCAACCATTGCAGTACCCGCAATCATCGGTCTTCCGACCCAAATGCCCGCCGCAATTTTCGGCGCAGGTGTTGGTACGCTGATCTATCAGCTGTTCACCAAGCGTAAGAGCCCCGTATTCCTTGGCAGCTCGTTTGCATTCCTGAGCTCCTTGTTCGTAGCAATTACCTATGGTTATGCAGGCATCGTGCTTGGCTCTGTCATCGCAGGTCTTGTATACGTTGTCATCGCGCTGATCATTAAGGTCGTTGGCACCAATTGGGTGAACAAGCTCATGCCTCCCGTTATCATTGGCCCCACCGTTGCAGTGATCGGTCTGTCCCTGGCAGGCAATGCAATGGGAGATATGGTCAAGGCAAACGGTATTGCATCCCCTGATCTTCCCGCTCATGAGATCGTTGGCAATCCCATCGCTTCCTATAACCTTATCGCGCTGCTGTGCGGTCTGGTTACCTTCTTTGTGGTTGTCGTTTGCGCCACGCAGAAGCGCCGCCAGATGCCTCGCCTGATTCCGTTCATCATCGGTATCGCTGCAGGCTATGCAACCGCTTCGGTATTCACCGTGATCGGTAATGCAGCCAACATCGAATATTTCAAGATCCTGAACTGGCAGCCCCTGGTTGACAACTTTATCAATGCAGACGGCACCTTCAAGGGCATTGAAGCCTTCTTCAAGCTGCCCGATTTCGCACTGGTCGAGGCAATCAAGGAGATCGCGACCGGCACTTCCTCCATTGAGGGTGCAGGTATGCTGATCAACACCGCAGATATGAATGCAACTCTTGCAAACGTCATCGCAGTTGCCGTTGCGTTCCTGCCCGTTGCGTTGGTCGTATTCGCAGAGCATATTGCAGACCATAAGAACCTTTCCACCATTATCGATCGAGACCTGATCGAGGATCCCGGTCTGTCCCGCACGCTTTTGGGTGACGGCGTTGGCTCGATCGGTGGTACGCTGTTCGGCATTTGCCCCAACACCACCTACGGTGAATCGGTTGGTTGCGTAGCAATTACCGGTAACGCGTCTGTTATTACCATCACCACCACCGCGATCATGTGTCTGTGTCTGTCCTTCTTTAGCCCCCTGATGGTGCTGCTTCAAACCATTCCTTCCTGCGTAATGGGCGGTGTTTGCCTGACGCTGTACGGCTTCATCGCAGTATCCGGTCTGAAGATGATCAAAGACGTGGATCTCAATGAAAACAAGAACCTGTTCGTCGTTTCTGCAATCCTAATTGCGGGCATCGGTGGTCTGGCACTCCAGATCCCCTACGCATTCGGCGTTGAGGGTGGCGCAAAGGTCGTTACCGCGTTCGTACAGGTGACCTCGGTTGCATCTGCACTCATTCTTGGTATCGTAACCAATGCAGTGCTGTCTAAATTCGACAAAAAAGAAAATTAATTAAATAAAAGCGGCTGTGCCTTGTGCGCAGCCGCTTTTTTGTGTTGCAATATTGAAAAATGTGTGGTATAATGATGGCAATGACAAATAAAGGGGAGAGCACCTATGCAATACGATTTTACAACGATCATGGATAGACGCGGCAAGGATGCGCTTGCTGTGGATGCACTTGGCAACGGTTGGGCGCCTGCTGCACCCAAGGAGGGCTTTAACGCCATTCCCATGTGGGTTGCGGATATGAACTTTGCCACCGTTCCCACCATTACAGAGGCAATTGCCGCGCGCATTACACACCCTGCATTTGGGTATTTTGATCCCAGAGACGAATATTTTGATGCTATTATCGGCTGGCAGCGTGACCGCAACGGTGTTGAGGACTTGGAGCCCAAGCACATCGGTTATGAAAACGGCGTGCTTGGTGGCGTGCTCAGCGCTCTTGCAACGTTCTGCTCGCGCGGTGATAACGTGCTGGTGCTCAGTCCGTTGTACATGGGCTTCCGAGGCTCGCTGGACAATAATGGTTATCACATCATAGAGAGCCGTCTTGTACAGGACGAGCAGGGAACTTGGCGTATTGACTTTGCCGACGTGGAGCAAAAGATCGTGCAGAATCGCATTCACGCAGCCATTTTCTGCTCCCCCCACAATCCTACGGGTCGCGTTTGGGAACGCTGGGAGATTGAGCGCTTGATGGCTCTCTATCAGAAATACGACGTGTTTGTGGTATCAGACGAGATCTGGTCGGATATTTTGATCGAAGGACACAAGCATATTCCCACTCAGTCGGTCAGCGAGGATGCAAAGCAGCGCACGGTTGCTATGTATGCACCCTCCAAAACCTTCAATCTGGCGGGCTTGATCGGGGCATATCACATCATATACAACGATCGCCTGCGTGACCGCGTGGAAAAGGAGTCCTCGCTCTCGCATTACAACTCCATGAATATGCTTTCCATGTATGCGCTGATCGGCGCATATACTCCTGAGGGACGCGAGTGGGTGGATCAGCTGTGCGACGTGCTTTCCGACAACGTGGATTACGCGTGCCGCTATATTGCCGAGCGTTTCAAGGGCGTTACTGTACAAAAGCCGCAGGGCACGTATATGCTGTTTATTGATTGCACCGATTGGCTGCAAGAGCATGGCATGACCATTGAGCAGCTTGTTGCTGCAGGATGCGAGGTTGGCGTTGCGTGGCAGCATGGTAACGCGCATGGCGGCATCAACCAGATCCGTATCAACCTCGCATTGCCCAAGTCTTTAGTCGTAGAGGCGTTTGACCGTCTTGACCGTTATATATTCAACGCATAATGAAAAGGAGACAAGAGTATGATCAAGTATGAAATTAAGGGCGATAATTTGCCTGTTGTGATTTGCTACCCGGAGCAGGGTGAGACGCTTTGCACCGAAAGAGGTGCCATGAGCTGGATGAGCCCCAACATGAAAATGGAAACCAATGCAGGCGGTTTGGGCAAGGCTATGGGACGCATGTTTTCCGGTGAGTCTGTCTTCCTGAATGAGTATACGCCTAAGAGCGGCGCCGGTATGATCGCGTTTGCGTCTTCCTTCCCGGGCTCTATTATCGCGCACCACGTCACCCCCGGAAACGGCATCATCGTGCAGAAGAAGGGTTTCCTTGCTATGGAAAAGGGACTGGATCTGTCCATTCATTTCCGCAAAAAACTGGGCGCAGGCTTGCTTGGCGGTGAGGGCTTTATTATGCAAAAGATCACGGGCGACGGTATTGTGTTTATTGAGATCGACGGCCACTGTACCGAGTACGATCTCACTGCGGGTGAGAGCCTGATTCTGGGTACCGGTTATCTGGCTGCCATGAGTGAGACTTGTACTATGGACATCGAAAGCGTCAAGGGCGTCAAGAACGTATTGTTTGGCGGTGAAGGACTGTTCAATACCCGCGTTACCGGTCCCGGTAAGGTTTGGGTACAATCTATGCCCATTGTAGCAACTGCAGCTGCCATTGCTCCTTATATCGCATCCAAGAATAATTGATCATGAAGCATAATTTTACTTATCAGAATCAAAGTTTTATGTTGGACGGCAAGCCTTTTACCGTCCTGTCGGGTGCTATTCATTATTTCCGCACATTGCCCGAATGCTGGGAAGACAGATTGACCAAGCTCAAGGCTTGCGGTCTGAACACCGTGGAGACCTATACCTGCTGGAATTTGCACGAGCGTAAGGAAGGGCAGTTTGATTTCTCAGGCATTCTGGATATTGAACGATTTATCGAAACGGCAGAAAAGCTGGGGCTTTGGGTCATCCTGCGTCCCGGTCCATATATCTGCGCCGAGTGGGATTTCGGTGGCTTGCCCTCGTGGCTGCTTTCTTATCCCAATATGGCAATTCGTTGCGATGATCCCTTGTATTTAGAAAAGGTCAAGCCCTATTATCGTGAGCTGCTTTCGCGAGTGCGTCCGCATTTGTGTAACAACGGCGGTAACGTCATTATGGTACAGGTGGAAAATGAATACGGCAGCTATGGCGATGACCATATCTATCTGCAAAAGATCGTGGATATATATCGCGAGAACGGCATCGATTGCCAGCTGTTCACCTCGGACGGCACGGCAAAGTGGATGCTGAGCGGTGGCACGCTGCCCGATGTGCTGGCGGTTGCCAACTTCGGCAGCTATACCGAGCAGATCCTGACCCTACGTGAGTTCCAGAAGGATCGCCCTTTGATGTGTGGTGAATTTTGGGACGGCTGGTTTGACCATTGGTACGAAAAGGGCACGCAGCTGCGTCCTATTGACGATATAGTGAACGAGATTGAGAAATTCTTTGAACTGGATGCGTCCTTTAACCTGTATATGTTCCACGGCGGCACCAACTTTAGCTTTTGGAACGGTGCCAACCATCCGGGGCAGTATCAGCCCACCATTACCAGCTACGATTACCGTGCGCTTCTGACCGAGGCAGGCGATACCACGCCGCTTTACGAGCAAGTCAAAGCCTTGATCGAGCGCAGAACGGGCAAGAAAGCACCTGAAATTGCTGTCAAAAATTCCGAAAAGTGTGCCTATGGCAAGATCACGCTGACCGAGCAGGCAGATCTGTTTGAAAATCTGGGGAGAATTTCCGCACCCGTTCGCGCCGCTTTCCCAAAGACCATGGAGCAGATCGGCCAGGATTTTGGTTACGTGCTGTACCGTACCGAGATTCAAGGTCCTATTGAGCCGCTGCCGCTTTGCTTTGGTGAGGTACATGATCGCGCCATCGTGTTTATCAACGGCAAGTTTGCCGGCATCAAGGAGCGCGATCGCCGTGATGACCCCGTTACACTCTCGCTGGGCTTTGGCGAGACTGCAACCGTGGAAATTCTGGTGGAAAATATGGGCAGAGTCAATTACGGCATTCATCTGCTTGACCCCAAGGGCATTGTGGGGGGCGTACGCCTCGGACAGAGATTCCACTACGGTTGGGAAATGTACCCCTTGACCATGGATGACCTTTCCGGCTTGCGCTTTGCTTCCGAGAGTGGCTTTGAAAAGCCCGTATTCCTGCGCGGCAATCTGCGTGTGGATTCCAAGCCCGCTGACACCTACGTACGTCTGGATGGCTTTACTAAGGGCTTTGTGACGGTGAATGGCTTTAATATCGGTCGTTATTTCAATCCCGCAGGACCGCAGAAGACGCTTTATGTGCCCGCTCCGTTGCTAAGACAGGGCGATAATGAAATTGTTGTATTTGAATCGGACGGCTATGAGCTGCCTGTAATTGAGTTCACGGACGTTCCCGAATTACAGGTGACCGAATGAAACGAATTGGATTGTATTTTCTGTGCATTGCCCTGATGACAGTCGCGCTGGCTTCCTGCACTGCAGTACCGGTTACGCCCCAGGCGGAAGCACCCGAGCATGTGATTACACGCATTGCACCCGATGCTGCGATTGAGCAGTTTGGGCAAAGCACATGGCAAACGACCTTGAAGGGAACTGCTGCAACCAATGTGCAGCAAGCATTTGTGGATGCAGGGTATCAGCGCCTGGACGCATCCGTTGTGGATGGCGCTATCATCTCTCCTTGGGTTTTAGTGGCAAATGACGTGCAGATCACGCTGTATCCTTCCGAGGAGGGCGTGCGCGTTATGTGGGACGTTACAGCTAAGGCTGCGCAAGACCTGCTTGTGCCCAATGAAGCAACCGGCACAAGCGAGGTCACCATGGTGCAGATCGGGGTTGCGCGCAACCAAACCACTGATAACCCTGCGATCGGCATGTGCTACGTGTACCGCCTTTCGGATGGCAGAGCGGTCATTCTGGATGGCGGCATTCCGGGCAACGAGACCGTGATATACCAAGCCCTGCAAACGCTGGATGTTGCCAAGGATGCGGACGGCAAATACCAAATTGCCGCCTGGATCCTCTCGCACGGACACGGCGATCACTTCGGTGCCATGCTCAATTTTGCTTCAATTTATGCAGAAACGACCAGCGTGGAATATTTTATGTATTCCTTGCCCGTCGATAAGACCGTGCTGACGGGTGTGGACGTGCCGTTTTTCGTGTCTCACCTGACTACGTGTTTCCCGGATGCCGTGCACGTGACGCCACACGCAGGGTTGCGCTACTATATTGGCAATCTGACGCTGGATATGCTGTATACGCCCGATATGCTGGAGCGCATCAACTATGAAAACAACACCAGTCTGATCTTTATTGCGGATTGCGCAGGTGCGCGCGTGCTGCACTTGGGTGACGCGGGTGACCAAGCGGCTGCGACTGCACTTTCTTGCTTCGCAGAATCCGCTTTTGTAGCAGATGCATTTCAGATGACGCACCACGGACTTTTTACCGGTCCGAACGATTCTCACGGCTGGGAGTATCTGCGCTCCATGTATGATGCTACGGGCGCCAAAACTGTGCTGCTGCCCATGGGTACACGCTCCCCAAGCGATAGCCGCAATGGCAGACATACCGTGCTGATTGCGTGGGGCAACTTGGGCTACCAGACCTCTTACGTGATCGATAAGCGCAGAACAAGCACCAACCATGCACGAACCGCGCAAGAGGAATACGACAACTTTGTGGAGCAAATTGCAAACGGTACCTGTGAGTATCAGACCTTCTGCGGCTACGATGGTAAAAATATCATCTACAACAAGCAAAAGGATCTGACTACCTATATTATGAGCACCGAAACCGAGGAAATGGCAACCGTGCTTGTGTTATCCTCGGGCAACGCGAGAGTGACCCAAAACGAATTGCTTTCCGCGTGGCTCAACTAACATGCATTGACATCAAGTAGGGAATTTAGACATGAGTAACATATACATGGACGATTTGGGGAGAAAGACCCGTAAATCCGAGCACTATCTGGATAAATCCGGCTTTGTGTTGGTGGCAGACGTCATTCCGGATGCCATTATGGATATCCGCTATTATTCTGCGTTCAACTTTGTTGGCACGAGAATCGATTCCTATGAAGCTCCCGTCGCATATTTAACCAGGGAAGCGGCGCTTGCCTTGAAAGGCGCTAGCGAGGATCTGAAAAAGCAAGGCTATCTTATCAAGATTTTCGATACGTACAGACCACAATCGGCTGTCAATCATTTTAAGAGATGGGTACAGGATCTTGATGCAAACGACATGAAGGCGTATTTTTATCCGGGTGTGGAAAAATCCGTCCTGTTCGAGTCGGGGTATATCTCGGCGAGATCCTCCCATAGCCGCGGTGCAGCGGTGGATCTGACCTTGGTGGATATGAAAACCGGGGAGGAGCTTGATATGGGTAGTGCGTTTGACTTTTTTGGCGAAATATCACATTCGGCGCATACCGAAGGGTTGACCGAGGAGCAAATCCGAAATCGCGCTATATTACGCAATGCAATGGTCGAGAATGGATTTCGCACCATTATGACCGAATGGTGGCATTTTATGCTCAAAGAGGAGCCGTACCCCGACACGTATTTCGATTTTCCGGTTACTGCGGTCAAGAGCGATCAAAATGAATGAAAACGAAAAAAGGGCTGAGTCAAAAACTTTTGACTCAGCCCCGTGAATTCGGACGCGCATTCGGGTATATATCCGTGGGGGCGACCCGAATATTTGACTAATCTATTTATTTGGGATAATACCCGCGAATACTCCTATTCCTCCCAATTTCCCGTTGCAATCAGCGCATCGAACACCTTTTGCGGAATATCGTCTTGCGTGCCGTTACCGATCTTGACGATCAGGGAGGCTTTTGTTTTTTCGGGATAAGTTTCGTTAAATGCAGAGCGGTGCAGGATCACAAGCAGATCCCCAGTCTCGTATTTGTCCTGCTTGTCATGCCCGATCCCAACGGGGCGCTCATCGTAGACCATATAAATGGCGTTGCTTAGGGTTATTACGCAACGCGTAACCGTAATTTGGTTTCCGCTCAGAATGATCGCCGCGGGTGCAAGCAAAAGGGCAGCGCCTATGCAAATTGATATTATGAGTATGGTTTTCTTTTTCATCAGGAACTCCTTTATTCAACCCAATACCGTTCAAGTATTTTGCCGAATTCGTCATAACTTCCATCAAAAATGAATGTCTTATCATATTGACCGATCCGCTCGCACAACGCATCTCTTTGGATCGGGTCACATACGTTCTGACCGAATTCGATGATATAGTACGCATCATCGTAATATCTGTCGGAGATATTGTGCTCTAATTCTCTGTTTTTGTAACACCACGTCACGCGAACGATGCCGATCACACCGCTTTCCGTTTGGGCATACCAGCCGAAAATGCCGTAGCTTTCCTGCGTTGATTGTTCAGCATACGAAAAATTCGGGGGAATGATCTCGCCTGCATAGTAGGCACTTGTCACTGCAGCAATTGCCGCTTGCAGATCGGGAAGGTTTTGCTCATCCTCTTTTGTAAAGCGTGCGTTTGACCACCGAACGCTGTCTTCGTATATCATAGCAGCTTCATTGGTCGCAAATCCGCCAATGTATCGTCTGATACTAAATTGGATTTCGGGTCCGAGCCCAAGTATGTCTCCGTTATGATAGCTCGGCACGTAAATGCCGTTATCAAAGGATGACACGTAATCAAAAGCATCAGCGGCATCGCCTGTCATGCTTATAAGGGAGTGTACCTCGTGAAAGTCACCGCCATGACCGGACTCGCGCGCTGCGTTTTCCGCATTTTCAAGTGAATATTCTGCATAATACGCAGTTCCCATGTGGGATATCGCATTTTGCGTGGATCTCGTCCAGCTTTGCGTAGAGGTCCATAAACGCATGTCAAAATTCCCTTGGGAATCAAACGCCATAAGGTTTTCTCCCAAATTGCCAAATCCGATACAACTGTAGCCAAACAAAACTCTGTGGAGTTGCTCGGCACATCCCGTTGTTTGATTATAGACAACCGAGTATTCGTAGCCGTACTGCGCCATATCAATGAACACGAATTTGTCGTAAATACCGTAATCGGTCATATAGTCGGCAGGAACGATAAAGTAGAATTCATCCGGCATGTCAACGCCTTCAAGAACGGTAATGACCTTCATGCGCAAAAGCCGAAACTCCGTTTGTTTCCAATTATCAAAAAAAGTGTAAGTATCGGGAAGTGCTTGTATCAAGCTTGCCGTTACGGATATGCCTGAAAGGATACGCTCTGCGCCAATTCCTCCCGAGACATCGTTGCTTGCCTGACTGCCGTAATACTGCGGCGCGGAAGAAGGAACTTGCACGTTTTTAATCGGAATGCCCGGCTTGTCAGGTGTGTCGCTTGAACCAATCTCACCTTGGTGAAGAGATTCGGTATTCCCGTCAAGCAGCATCGGCACGATTGCAACGGCACTCAAAACAAGACAAAAGCAAGCCGCAATCGCAACCCAACGTACCCATACAGCCCCTGTGGGCTTTTTTTGTTTTTCATCGGGAGCAGCCCCCATGATCAGCACGGGGTCAATACTACCCATTGCATCCAGTAAATTCTTGTCATTCATACCTCAAAGCCCTCCTTTTCCAAGAATTTTTGCAATCTTTTTCTCGTGCGGAGCAGAAGCATGGTCACGTTGCTTTGCTTCATGGCAAAGTCGTGCGCGATCTCGGCAATCGGACTCATGTAAAAATAACGGCGGATAAAAATATTGCGCGTTCTTTGCGGCAACGCCCACAAAAAGCGGCTGAGCGCATCCGAAAGGGCAACGCTCTGTCCGATATCCGCACCGTCGTTACCGTCGGGAATACACTCGGCAAGCTCGTCCAGCGCAAGTGTTACCTGACCGCCGCGCTTTTGCGTGTGCTGACCCTTGCAGACGTTGAGCGCAAGCTGTCTGCAGATGGTGCCCACGTATGGCTTCAAGGGATCGGGGTTGGCGGGCGGAATGGTATTCCATGCCTTGAGATAAGTATCGTTGACCACTTCCTTGGCATCCTCATCGTTCTCCAGAATGCGATAGGCAATATAATGGCAGTACCGTCCGTATTTCTTGTCGGTTTCCGAGATAGCAGATTCCGAGCGTGCCCAGTATAATTCCACGATCTGCTTATCTTCCATAACTTCACACTCCTTTCATGTTTGAAGGTCCTTCACCCTAATAAACAACAAAAACGGTACGTACACCACGCGTGCTATTGAAAAAATTAAATTATTGCAGGGGCGACGTCCCCGACGCCCCGTCCAACAAAAACAAACTTATTACGTCGTGTAAAGTTCTTTGTGCCTGCACGGGGCGTCGGGGACATCGCCCCTACAGAATTCGTTATAATGCTCGGTTATTTCTTTTCCGAAATTGCGTTGTATTATTCTTTGATAATCACTGTGACATCAAATTCCTTACTACCGCAGCACAACGTCACGCGTGCCGTGCCCGTCTTTCCTGTGGGTACGGCAACGCCGCGTGCATCAAGCGTGATCAGCTCAGGATTGTGGTTTTGATAGGTGACGCCTTGCTCGGGCTCGTTGACCTCATACCACTTGCCGTCCGACCAAACTGCAAGTCCGCGCAGCTGCTTTGCAACGCCCTCGGAAAGGGAAATGGTGTAGGTTTCCAGCATGGGCGTAAAGCTAACTACCGTGCGCGTCTTTACATCGTAGCAGGTTTCGGGGGCATCCACGTACACCAAAACCGTGCCGCAAAACGCACCAAGATGCGCATCTACGTAGGTGTATCCTACCTGCTTGCCAATGACCTCACCATCTTTGATCTCGATTACGATATCGTCATAGTTATCAAAGGTCAGGCGCGCGGGATCGATCAGCTCTGGCTCATAGCAAGAATTATAGGTGATAAAGCGCAAGGGGGCAGCCGTTCCGGGCTTAACGCGGATATAGTGAGGCTTCTCGGCGGTCAGAATGATGGGCGGCAGGGTGTCCTCGCGCTGCCAAAGTTCGGTTGCCATAGCAAGATTGGGCTTATCCAGCTCGGAGAAGTATTCCTCGTCCATAAGCGAGTAGGTGTAGCGGTGGAAACGCGTGCCCCACTTGCCCCACTGGTTGCCGTATGCATAACCCAACAGAAGTGTATCGTTCATGCGGATATGATGCTGTGCATCACCTGAAATGCCGCAGTTATGCAGCATATAGCAGGTGTTGGTGCGTATGTCGTTAACGCGGGTAAAGCGCAATCCGTCGTCCGACTCGGAGACGGACAAAAAGCTGTTTTCGGAGAAGCGCATGTCGGTTGCAAGCGATATGAACTTATCAAGCTCTTCGCAATATACAACGTCGTAAGAATCGTTTGCGGTTGAGTTTCGTACAGCAGCAACGCCGTGATCGACAATTGTTGTGGGCCAATCCTCGCGTGTGATGTCAGCGGTTGCAACGCGTGTCTGCGAATAGCGCGAGCCGTCTAACTTTTTGGAGGTCCAGGTGTAGTAGATGTAAAGCACGTCATCCTTGACAACAAAGGAGAATTCTCCCGCGCCCCATTGCTTCCAATCCTCGTCGTAGTAAATAATGGGTGCTGGCTTGCCCATCCAGGCGCAGCCCTCGCGGTATTCACCCCAGCCGTCACCCGTCCATTTGAAGAACGGACCGTCAGGGTGCTCGCTACGTGCCACAAAGCCGTTGTTGCACACACCGCCGCCGTCTGCAAAGATGGTGGAGGTATAGCCGATGTAGTAATATTTTCCGTACTTGAATACAGCAGGGTCGCAAACCGAGAACCAGTCCATGGAATCGGGCGTGGGGGTCAGTACTACGCGCTCGGTAGTCCAGGTCTCACCTTGGTCACGTGACTCGCGATAGGTAAACCAGTCTGCCTCAAAGCAATCGCCGGGCGAAGCGAACCAGGCGCGGCAAACGTCGCCCTCTACCATGATCGAAGGACCGTACCGGTATCCCCAGGTTTGTGTGTGACGGGGCATATAAACGTCCTTGCCCGCATCGTGCAGCTGCAGCTTGAAATGCTTAGACATGCGTACCTCCTTATTTTGAAAAGATGGTGAATCTGTTAGATTCAGTGTAACATATTGACAAAAAAATGTCAATAAAAAAGGGAATATTTCTTGACGAAAACGTGAATTGGTGGTATAATGAGTATAATAGGATTTCTATGGGAAAACGGAGGTATTTATGTTTGACGTATGTGTAATCGGAGCAGGCGTGGTGGGTGCACTTTGTGCGCGTGCGCTGTCTGCTTACGACCTGAAAGTATGCGTAGTGGACCGTGCAAACGATGTTTGCACGGGTGCTTCGCGTGCCAATAGTGCCATTGTACACGCAGGCTTTGATGCAAAGCCCGGCTCGCTTAAGGCGAGATTTAACGTGCGCGGCTCTGAGATGATGGAGCAGGTTTGCGCAGATCTGGGTGTCAAGTACGTGCGCAACGGCTCGCTGGTGCTTGGATACAACGATGAGGATAAGCAAACCCTGGCAGAGCTTTACGAGCGCGGTATCAAGAACGGCGTGAAGGGCTTGCAGCTCTTGGATCGCGAGGGCGTGCTGGCGTTGGAGCCGCACGTGACAGATCTTGTAACTTGCGCGCTATATGCTCCTACCGGTGGAATCGTCAGCCCCTTTGGCCTTTGTGATGCAGGACTTGGTCACGCTATGGACAACGGTGCCGAGTTTATCCGTAATTTCGAGGTTGATCGCATTGAGTCGGCTGACGGTGCGTACACCCTTTACGCCGGCGAGCAGTCCGTAAAGGCCAAGTATGTGGTCAACTGCGCAGGACTGTATTCCGATAAGATTGCTGCTATGGTGGGTGACGAGAGCTTTACCGTGCACCCAAGACGTGGCGAATACATGGTGCTGGACAAGGCTTACACGCCCTCCCTTACCAATTTTACGCTGTTTTCTACGCCGACACCCAAGGGCAAGGGCATTCTGGTTACAGCAACTGTGGGCGGTAACGTTATGCTTGGCCCTACCGCTGAGGAGCTGAGTGATAAAGAGGACTTGGACACCACTGCTGCGGGCATTGCCTCCATTCGTGCGCAGAGTGCCAAGTATGTCAAGGATATTCCGTTTGGCGCAGTGATTACCAGCTTTACTGGCCTGCGTGCCGTAGGCAGCACGGGCGATTTTGTCATACATGCTTCCGCACCCGGCTTTATTACCTTCGGCGGCATTGAAAGCCCCGGCTTGACCAGTGCACCCGCACTTGCAGATTATTGCGTGGAGCTGCTTGCAAACGAAGGTCTGCAGTTTTACAAAAAGCCCGATTGGTCGCCTGTTCGTAAGGGTAGCATCAAGTTTAACAAGATGACCGACGAGCAGAAGAACGAGATCATCAAGGCTGAGCCGGCATATGGCAACATGGTTTGCCGTTGCGAGGGTGTCAGCGAGGGTGAGATCATTGCAGCGATCCGTACTAATCCCGGTGCACGCGACGTAGACGGCGTTAAGCGCCGCACGCGCAGTGGCATGGGCAGATGTCAGGGTGGCTTCTGCTCTGCAATCATTGTAGAAATTCTTTCTCGCGAAATGGGTGTGCCTTATGAGGAGGTCACCAAGTCTGGCGGCAAATCGATCATCAACTACGGCAAAACTAAGGGAGGTAAGCACAATGCGTAAGGTATCTTTGGTCATCGTTGGCGGTGGACCGGCAGGTATGAGTGCTGCAGTTGCCGCATATAAGGCAGGCGTAACTGATCTGCTGATCCTGGAGCGCGAAGCGCATTTGGGTGGCATTCTGCGCCAGTGCATTCATAACGGCTTTGGCCTGCATAAGTTTGGCGAGGAGCTGACCGGCCCCGAATACGCCGCACGCTATGCAGAGCAGGTCAAGGAGCTGGGTATTCCTTACAAAGTGGGTACTATGGTCACCGGCATTACCCCCGAAAAGGTGATCACGGCGGTCAATCCTACTGACGGTATTATGCATATTCAGGCTGACGCAATCATTCTTGCCATGGGTTGTCGTGAGCGTCCCAAGGGTGCGCTGAATATTGCAGGTGCGCGTCCTTCGGGCATCTTTACCGCAGGCACGGCACAAAAGTACGTAAACCTCAAGGGGTATATGCCCGGTAAAGAGGTTGTGATCCTGGGTTCGGGTGATATTGGTCTGATCATGGCGCGCCGCATGACGCTGGAAGGCGCAAAGGTCAGGGCTGTTTGCGAGCTGATGCCTTATTCGGGCGGTTTGGCACGTAATATTGAGCAGTGCCTCAACGATTTTGGTATTCCGCTTATGCTCTCGCACACGGTCGTGCAGATTCATGGTAAGGACAGAGTCACGGGTGTGACCATTGCCAAGGTAGACGAGAAGAGAAGCCCTATCAAGGAGACCGAGCAGTATATCGCGTGTGATACGCTGCTGCTTTCTTGCGGTCTGCTGCCCGAAAATGAGCTGACCAAGGGTGCCGGCATTGATATGGACAGAATTACCGGTGGCGCAATTACCGACCAGAGCAGACAAACCTCCATTCCCGGTGTGTTCGCTTGCGGTAACGTGCTGCACGTACACGATCTGGTAGACTACGTATCCGAAGAAGCAGAAATTGCCGGATGCGCGGCTGCTGATTACTTGGCAGACAAACAATGCGAGCGCGTGGACATTACGCTGCAGCCGATTTCAGGCGTGCGCTATACCGTACCGCAAAAGATTACTTGCGCCAAGGATACCGTGGTTTACTTCCGTGTAGCGGACGTGTACCGTGACAAGCGCGTGGTGGTCAAGTGTGGCGATCGCGTGATTTCGAATAAGAAAAAGATCAAGCTTGCCCCCGGTGAAATGGAAACGGTTAAGCTGACCGCAGACGTTCTTACAGAGCTGGGACAGGGAACGGTCACGATCGGATTGGAGGACTGAGCATGGCAACTATTAGAGAAATGACCTGCATCATCTGCCCGCGCGGATGCTCGCTTAAGGTTGAGTTAGAGGATAAAAAGGTATTGGGGGTCAGCGGCAACGCATGCAAGCGTGGCGTGGATTACGCAGTTGCCGAGTGCACCTGCCCGACCAGAACGTTGACCACTACGGTTGCAACCGAGAGTGGCGAGGTGTTGGCTGTCAAGACCAACAAGCCCATTTCCAAGGAGCTGCTGTTTGCTTGCATGGATGTGATCAATGCATACGTTGCTCCCAATGACTTGCGCCTGGGAGATAAGGTGATTGAAAACCTGCTTGATACCGGCGCGGACCTCGTAGTTACATCTTATGTTGAATAATTCTGACAAAGGAGAGATATCATGGAACAGTATAAGAATTACGCCAATGGACCTTTGATGGCAACCGATGCACTCGGCAGAACCACCGCAGACAGAGCAAATGCGCCTGCACGCAGAGAGAATCGCCTGGTTGGTATGTTCTATTTTCTGTGGCTGGGTGAGCACGGTAGACATAAGCCTTATGATATTTCCAAGATCACAGCCGAGCATCCGGATGCGGGTGCACATCCCGAGGCAGAGTACTGGGGAAAGATCGGCACGTATCACCATTGGGGTGAGCCTTTCTACGGCTATTACTATTCCGATGACGAATGGGTGGTTCGCCGCCACATGAAGCTGCTGATTCAGGCAGACATTGACTTCTTGTTCTTCGATACTACCAATGCGTGCATTTACGAGCACAACGTCAAGCTGGTTATGCGCGTGCTGGATGAATACGCCAAGGACGGCTGGAAGATCCCCAAGGTCATGTTCTATACCAACACCCACTCGGGCAAGACCGTGCAGGAGATCTACGATAAGATCTATGCTGCTAAGTACTGTCCCGACACGTGGTTCTATTTTGAAGGCAAGCCCGTAATCATTGCCGTAGAAGAGGAATGCTCGCCCGAGTGCAGAGAGTTCTTCAATATTAAGATGTCGCAATGGCCCAACGAGCCCGATAAGCTGGGCGGATGGCCCTGGATGGACTTCACCCGTCCTCAGCGTGTGTTTGGCAATCTCAAGGGTGAGGATGAGGTCATTAACGTCTCGGTTGCGCAGCATCCGCAGCTTCGCTTTGGCGACTCGGTAATGTACGGCGAGACAGATAACAACGGCCGTGCCTTCCACGATATGCACAACGATCCCGATCCCGACGGCTATCTGTACGGCTACAACTTTGCCGAGCAGTTTAACCGCGCGATTGAGACAGACCCGCCTATTGTGCTGGTAACCGGCTGGAACGAATGGATCGCAGGTAGATGGCAGGGATTCCCGCACAGACCCATCATGTTTGTAGACTGTGCGAACTACGAATACAGCCGTGATATTGAAATGATGCGCGGCGGTTATTTCGATAACTACTTTATGCAGCTGGTAGACTACGTCCGTAAGTATAAGGGCGTGGATGAATACGATAGCTTTGCAGAGCTTGCGCCTGTCGATTATCATAACGATACCGAGCAGGACGAGGCTGAGGAAATCTGGGCAGAGTACCACAACTTCTCGGACGGCGACTTTGCAAGAAATGCAAAGGGCTCGGGTACAACCTATGAAAACTACACTCAGCGCAATGCCATTACCGGCGTGACCGTCAGCCATGACGACGATTTCATTTACTTTGGCATCTCCACCAAGGAGGCAATCAAGCCTTATGACGGTACCGGCACTTGGCTCAAGGTGTACCTCAATACCGACGGTGGCAAAGAATACCAGTACGTGCTGAACAATAAGCCTGTTGACGATCATACCAGTACCGTTGGCGTGATTGTGGAAGGCCTGCGTGCAGCAGATTTTGGCGATATCGTATATCGTTGCCAGGGCAATATGCTGCTTCTGATCGCGCCCAGAGGCGTGATCGGACTGGACTCCGATGATTTCACGGTTTGGTTCAAGGTTGCGGACAGCACCGAGGAGCTGACGAGCGTGGAGGACTTCTATGACAAGGGCGATGCCGCACCTCTGGGCAGACTCAACTACGTATATAGAGGCACTAAGAAAAAGGACTAAAAGGAAACTCTTATGACCAAGATTGATATTTTTTCCGGCTTTTTGGGCGCAGGTAAGACCACGCTGATCAAGAAGATGATCGAGCAGGCATACAAGGGCGAAAAGCTGGTGCTCATTGAAAACGAATTTGGCGAGATCGGTATTGACGGCGGATTTTTGGCAGAAGCCGGCATTCAGATCAATGAAATGAACTCGGGTTGTATTTGCTGCTCGTTGGTTGGTGATTTCGGTAAGGCGCTGACCCAAGTGCTGGAGCAGTACGCACCTGACAGAATTTTGATCGAGCCCTCGGGCGTTGGCAAGCTGTCCGACGTCATCCGTGCCGTGCAGAATTTGCATGTGGTGGGAGCTGAACTCAATGCATTCACCACCGTTGTCGACGCAGGTAAGTGCAAGATGTACATGAAGAACTTTGGCGAGTTCTTCAATGATCAGGTAGCCAATGCGGGCTGCATCGTGCTCTCGCATACCGGTACGACAAGCGAAAAGAAGATTGGCGAGTGTGTAGCAATGCTTCGAGAGCACAATGCCACCGCCACCATTGTTACCACCGATTGGGACGTGCTGAGCGCGTTACAGCTGCTGGAGGCGATGGAACGCAAGGACACCCTTGAAGCGGAATTGGAAAGACTGGAACACGCACATCAACATGAGCACGAGCACCATCACCATCATCATGATCACGATGAACATTGTGAGTGCGGCTGCCATGACCATGAACACGAGCATCACCATCATCATGATCACGATGAACATTGCGAGTGCGGATGCCACGATCATGAGCATGAGCATCATCACGATGAACATTGTGAGTGCGG